>NZ_JAAXKY010000100.1 GCF_012911925.1 Pseudonocardia xinjiangensis
GGGGCGGAGACCGGGGTGGGCATGACGGAGGCGGCGACGACGCGCAGCCCTTGCATCCCGCGCAGCCGCAGATCGGTGTCGACCACGGCGTCGTCGTCGCTGCCCATGCGACATGTTCCCGCGTAGTGGTGGAAGCTGCGCAGGCTGCGCAGCACGTAGGCCCGCAGCTCGTCGTCGGTCCGGACCTCTGCGCCAGGTTGGGCTTCGGTCCCGCGCCAAGGGGCGAAGGCAGGTGCTGCGGCCAGCTTGCGGGCGGCGCGCAGCCCGGTGACCATGGTGTCGACATCGCGGCGGTGGCTGTAGTAGCGCGGGTCGATCACGGGGGCCGCGCCGGGAACGGAGCCGGCGAGGCGCACGGTGCCGCGGCTGAGCGGAGCCATGAGCGCGATCGCGAGGGTGTAGCCCGCGCCCGGCTCGGGCCTGGGCAGGGTGGCCGTGCGCAGGGGCGTCACCGAACAGAACAGCTGCAGGTCCGGCCCGGCTGCCCCAGGTCTACTGCTGATCGTGCCCTTGACCTCCCCGCCGCCGTTGCTCGTGGACGGCGCCACGTGTCGGTGGAGTGCTGGATCAGGGTGCTCATCGGGTGGTCGTGCAGGTTGGCCCCCACCTCGGGCCGGTCGGCCAGCACCGTGATCCCCCACTCCTGCAGGTGGGCCTTCGGTCCGATGCCGGAGATCATCAACAGCTGCGGGGTGCCGACCGCGCCGGCGGCCAGCAGAACCTCGCCGCCGCACTCGGCGGTGACGATGTCGCCGCCGACGCTGTACTCGACCCCGGTGCAGCGGTCACCGCGCAGCACCAGCCGGTGCACCAGCGCATCGGTGACCAGCTCCAGGTTGGGCCGGCCCAGAGCGGGCAGGAGGTAGGCGTCGGCCGCGCTCTGGCGCTTGCCGTCGACGATGGTGAACTCCGTCCAGCCGAAGCCTTCTTCCAACCCGCTGTTGACGTCGTTCACGATCGGATACCCGACCTGTCGGGCCGCATCCAACGTGGCCTCGGAGATCGAGTGCGGGGAGCTGGGTGGCCGGGGCGCGAGCGGCCCGTCGTGACCGCGCACCGCACGGTCGCGGCCCTCGACGTGCTCGCTGCGCATGAAGTACGGCAGCAGGTCGGCGTACCCCCAGCCCTTCGCGCCCGCAGCGGCCCATGCGTCGTAGCTCGCCCGATGACCCCGTGCGAAGGCCATCGCGTTGATCGCTGAGGACCCGCCGAGGCCGCGGCCACGCGGCCACGTCTCCACCCGGCCGATGCCGTCGAGGACGACGGTGTGGTCACCCCAGTCCATCGACGAACCGGTCAGCGTGGGCCACGCCCACGGCACCGCCGCCGCGTCCAACGGGTGCCGGCTCCCGGCCTCGAGCAGCAGCACGCGCACGCCTGGGTCCTCGGACAGACGCGCTGCCAGTACGCAACCGGCCGTGCCTGCACCGATGATAATAAAATCGTTACCAGCTGGCCCAGATGTCATGATTCGTGAGCCGGACTACTGAGTCAGGACAGGTATCCCTGCCGTCTCGCGTCTCCCGAGCCTCGAGGAAGCCGTATGAGATCCGGGGACACGGCAGCGGAGCCGCTCGTAGACAGCAGGTGGCATGTCCCGGATCACCCCGCGTCCTCAACCTTGCGGTACGGCGTCAGCCGGACCCGCGGCCAGCCGGCCGTGTCGCGCAGGAACTGCCGGTCGTGGCTGGCCACCACGACCGCGGCCGGGGTCTCCGCCAGTGCCGCGGTCAGCTCGTCCACCAGCGCGATCGACAGGTGGTTCGTCGGCTCGTCCAGCAGCACGACGTGGGGGCGGGCGGCGAGCAGGACGGCCAGGTCGAGGCGCCGCTGCTGGCCGATCGAGAGGTCGGCCACCGGCCGGGCGGCGTCGCGGGAACCGAGCAGGCCCAGCTGAGACAGCGGCACCCGCTCGGACTCGTGGAGCCGGCCCGCGTTGACGAGCCTGGACACCGCGGCGTCGTAGATCTCGAACGCACGGCGCCGCGACGGCGGCGGGGACTCCTGCCGGAGCAGCCCGATGCGGGCGTCACGCTTGCGGTGCACGCTGCCGCCGGTCGGGTCGAGCACACCCGCGAGGACGGCCAGGAAGGTCGACTTGCCCGACCCGTTCGGCCCGGCCACGACCAGGCGGTCGCCCGAGCGCAGGAGGGTCGAGCACGGACCGGCGAGCCGACCGGACACGGCGACGTCGTCGGCCCGTAGCAGCGTGGCGCCCGGCATCGCGCCGAGGCGCGGAGCCTGGAACCGCAACGGCGGCTCGGGGACGTCGACGACGTGTGCCTCGAGATCCTCCTGGCGCCGGTGCACCGCGCGCACCAGGGCGGGGGCGCGGGTGGCCCGGGTGTGCTTCCCGGTGCCCTTGGCCGGTCGCCAGCCGGTGGACAGCCGGTTCTGCGCCGCGGACAGATCGTCGGCGAGCCGTTGCCGTTCGATCTGTTGGGCGCGGTGCTCGGCTTCCCAGCGCTCGCGCTCGGCGCGGCCACCCTCCTGGTACCCGCGGTAGCCGCCGCCGTAGGTGCGCGGACGGCCGTCGCGGGTGGGGTCGAGGTCGAGCACGGCGGTGACGACGTCGGCCAGCAGCGCGCGGTCGTGGCTGACCAGCACGACGGCGCCGGGGTGGGACCGCAGGCGCGCGGTGAGGTGGTCGAGGCCGCCGGCGTCGAGGTGGTTGGTGGGCTCGTCGAGCAGCAGGATGTCGTGCCCTGCGCCGAGCAGGCAGGCCAGCCGGATCCGGTAGCGCTGCCCGACCGACAGCGTGGCGAGCCTCCGGGAGCGGTCGTCGACGGCGCCGAGCGCGGCCAGCGACACCGCGACGCGCCGGTCCGCGTCCCATGCGTCGAGCGCGTCGACGGCCGCGAGCGCGACGGCGTACTCCTCCTCGGCGCCGGGGCGGCCGTCGGCCAGCGCGGCGGTGGCGGCCTCGAACGCGCCGATCGCGGCCCGGACCTCGGCCAGCTCGACGTCGATGAGCTCGCCGACCGAACGGTCGTCACCGATCGGCATCTCCTGGTCGGCGACACCGAGGGAGCCGGTCCGGCGGATCGTTCCCGCGTCGGCGCCGAGCCGCCCGGCCAGCACCTGCAGCAGCGTGGTCTTGCCGCGGCCGTTCTCCCCGACGACGCCGAGCCGGTCGCCGGCGGAGACGGTCAGGTCGACGCCGGTCAGAACCGGTCGGCCGCCTCTGGTGACGTGCAGGTCGGTGGCGCCTAGATGAGCGCGCGAGCGGGTGGACGGGGCGGGATTGGTGAGCATGCTTCCTCTTCCCGCGCAGCCTGCAGTGGTCCGCGAGGCGGGACTGCGGGAAGCGCGAGGCACGAAGTGACGGCGGACAGGGAAGCGCGGCCCGGCCTCACGAGAGGAGTGCCGGGACCGCGCGCGTCCGCGCCGTCAGAGGAAGAAGTAATGCCTCACGCGCCGGACGGTAGCAGCGTCGCCGATCACGTTCGTCCCCTTTTCCGGCGTGCTCGGCGTGTCGAGGCCGCCGCGTCTTCGCAGAGCGGGCCTGCTCCTCGCAGGGCCCCCTGCCTCTGTGAGGAGGACACGCGGTCTGCGAGGACGGGCCGGCCGGCGCGCTGCCCGGCCGGGGTGGCCGGCGGGGTCGTCGTGATGCGCAGGCTGAGGGCGGCGGCCAGCAGGTACAGGCAGGCCTGAACCTGCAGTGCGACGGTGAGGCCTGCCCCGGTGCCGACCAGGCCGGCGAGGAGCATGCCGGCGGCCTGGACACCGCTGAAGACCGCGAAGAAGGTGCTCAGGACGCGCCCGCGGCTGCCGGGATCGGTGTGGGTCTGCAGCAGGGTCAGGAGGCCGGTCATCGCCGCCATTCCCGGCACGCCGGCCGCGATGAACAGGGCGATGTAGACCCCGAGTTCGGTGGTCAGCGCGGGCGCGTTCCAGACCACCAGCGACAGGGCGCCGAAGGCGGCGAGGGCGACCGAGGCCAGCCGGGCCGGGCTCCATCGCCGGATCAGGACGCCGAGGAGCAGCCCACCGGCAACGGCGCCGATGGCCTGCACACCCCGCAGGATGCCGACGTCGGTCTCGCTGCCGTGCAGGTCCCGGACGACGAAGAGGACGAACAGCACGATGAAGGCGCCCTGAGCGATCCCGGTGCACGCGGCAACGGCCATTACCCGGCGCAGCACCGCCGTGGTGGCGACCACCCGCATCCCCTCGCGCCAGTCCTTTCCGAGGCGGGAGACGCTGCTGCCCTCGGCCGGAGACGCTGTGGCGTGGTCGTCGACGTGCAGGCCGCCGGGCCGGCGCAGGGACCGCGTCCCGATGACGAAGGTGGCCGCGGTCAGGAGGTACAGGGCGACGACGGCCACCAGTACGCCCTCGATGCCGGTCAGGCCGAGCGCCAGCCCGCCGAGCGGACCGCCGATCAGGCGGGCCGAGTTGGACAACACCCCCATCACCTGGTTGACCGTGGCCAGGTCCTCGACCGGCACCAGCGCTGCGGCGGTGACGGCACGACAGGGCTCGATCACGGTGCTCAGCACGGCCTGGACACCGACGATCAGGTACAGCAGCCACAGCTGCGCGTCGGTGTCCACGGCGAGCAGCCCGAGCAGGGCCACCGCCTGTCCGGCAGCCACCCCGGCCATCAGTGACCAGGGGTCCAGGCGGTCCACCAGCACCCCGGCCAGGGGGCCGACGAGGACCGAAGGCACCAGTTGCAGGGCGAAGACGGTGGCGGTGACGAGCGGCGAACCGGTGAGCTGCAGCACGAACAGCGGCAGGGCGATGAACATCATCCAGTCGCCGATCTCGGAGACCAGGCCGCCACCGCCCAGCCGCGCCACACCGGGGCGCCGGACCACCCCCAGCAGGTTGCTCACGACGGGCCTGCTCCGTCCTCGGTGCTCTCCTCCGCGTCGTCGACCACATCCGGGTTGAGGAACGCGCGCAGCGTCACCTGGACCACCCCACTGTCCTGCGGTGCATCGGTGCGGATCGGGCGCACGTAGGGCCGCAGCAGACCGTCCACGGCGTCGAGCAGGTGCTGGAGCTCCTCCGGCGTGACCTGCAAGGAGTACCCGTTGTCGGCAGCGGCGTGCTGCCACCTGTCGGGCAGGAGGTCCCGGCGCGCCAGGTAGCGCTGGTAGAGGGCTTCGGAGTGCTGGGCGGCCACGCTCTCCAGCACGGTCGCTGCGACCCTCGCCGCCGGGCCGTCACCAGGTTCGACGGCGAAGCCGGGGGCGACCGCCTGCCACGGGCGGGTGCGGGCGTCGCCGTCGCCGGGCGCCGGCTCGACCAGCCCCACCTTCGCCAGCGCGCGCAGGTGCCATGAGCAGTTCGACGCGCTCTGCCCGACCACCGCCGCGCACTGGCTCGCCGTGCGCGGTCCCGCTGCCAGCAGGTGGTTCAGCAGTGCGTAGCGCACCGGCACCGCCACCGCGGCCAGCGCTTCCTGTCCCAGTACCGCCCTCGGCGGCGGCCGCCGTTCTGAAGTCACGGCTTCAGGGTGGGACTGCGGGAAGGCAGATGTCAAGTCTTCGCTTCAGAACTGAGCGGACAGGACCCCGGCTGGGTGCTTGCGATGGCGGTCCGGCCCGGTCCACTCTGGGTCTGCAGTGGGGCGCGAGCCGGTACGGGCACCTCGATCCGCGGCTGATTCGTCCCTGCGGGGGGACCACCGAGAACGACGAACAGTGACGTCGCCACTCACCGCCAACGGCCGGTAGCAGGAGCGGTGTGAGGGTGTCGGTCGTCCCTGACACCACTCTGGAGGTTGCGATGAGCACGAGGGATGTCCGGATCGACGACGCGAGCGGGAGCACCAGCGTGCCGACCGTCGACCTGAAGTTCGAGGCGGTCGTCATCCCCGTGTCGGATGTCGACCGTGCGAAGGCGTTCTACGGCGGCCTGGGGTGGCGGCTCGACGCGGACTTCCCATTCGACAACGGCTTCCGAGTCATCCAGTTCACGCCACCCGGCTCAGGCTGCTCGGTCCAGTTCGGCGCGAACATCACCACGGCTCCGCCCGGCTCGGCCCAGGGCCTCTACCTGATCGTCTCCGACATCGACGCTGCCCGCGACGAGCTCGCCGCCCGGGGTGCCGAGGTCAGTGAGGCGTTCCATGCCGGGGAGCCGGGTGCCCAGTACCAGCCCGGTGCCGGGAGCGCTCGGGTCAGCGGGCGCGCGCCCGAGAACGCGAGCTACGGCACCTACGCCACGTTCGCCGACCCGGACGGCAACGTCTGGCTGCTACAGGAGGTCACCACCCGGCTTCCCGGGCGCGTCGACGCCGCGGAGACGTCGTTCCGCTCGGCAGGCGACCTGGCGAGCGCGATGCGGCGTGCGGAGGCCGCGCACGGCGAGCACGAGAAGCGCACCGGGGAACGCGATGAGGACTGGCCCGCCTGGTACGCCGCCTACATGGTGGCGGAACAGGCCGGGACGGAGCTTCCGACGTGAGCGACTACGACGTCATCGTCCTCGGCGGCGGCGCGCCCGGCGAGCACTGCGCCGCGGCGGTGGCCGCGGGCGGGCTGCGCGTCGCGGTGGTCGAGCGAGAGCTCGTCGGAGGCGAGTGCTCCTACTGGGCGTGCATCCCGTCGAAGTCGCTGTTGCGCCCCGGCGAGGCGGTGCAGGGCGCGCGTGAGGCCGGCGCGAGCGCCCAGATCGACGTTGCCGCCGCGCTGGCCTGGAGGGACTTCATGGTGTCGGACTACTCCGACGCCGGTCAGGAGCGCTGGCTCACCGACCACGGCATCGACCTGCTGCGAGGCGTCGGCCGGCTGGCCGGCACCGGCGTGGTCGAGGTCGACGGCGTCCGCCACACCGCGGAGCACATCGTCGTGGCGACCGGATCGGATCCGATCGTGCCTCCGATCCCGGGACTGAGTGAGCTCGAGGGCGTCTGGGGCACCCGGGAGGCCACGAGCATGACGGCGGTCCCGCGCCGCCTGCTCGTGCTGGGTGGCGGGTCGGCCGGCGTGGAGATCGCGCAGGTCGTGCGCCGTCTCGGTGGCGAGGCGGTGCTCGTCGAGGGCGCTGCCCGCGTGCTTCCCCGTGAGCCCGCGCCGCTGGGCGAGGCGCTCGGCGAGGCCCTGCGGCGGGACGGGATCGAGCTGATGCTCGGGATGCACGCCACCGCCGCGCGTCGGGAGGGTGACGAGTACGTCCTGCAGTTCGATGGCGCTGCGGACCTGCGGGGCGACCGGTTGCTCGTGGCGACCGGCCGGCGCCCACGCGTCGACGGGATAGGCCTCGACACGGTCGGGGTCGAGGCCGGCCCCCACGGGATCCGGGTCGACCAGTACATGCGAGCAGGCGAGCGGCTCTGGGCGATCGGTGACGTCACCGGCATCTGGCCGCTCACCCACGTCGGCGAGTACGAGGGTGACGTGGTCGCGGCGAACATCCTCGGCGGTACGCGTCCGGCGAACTACGAAGCCGTTCCGCGAGTCACCTACACAGATCCGCAGGCAGCGGCGGTGGGGGCGGTCGAAGCGCAGTACAGCGCCACGGCCCCGGTGTCGGAGGTGCCGAAGACCGCGACGTACACGCACGCCTACGCCGAGTCCAACGGTTTCCTGACGCTGCTCAGCGACGGCGAGCGACTGACCGGCGCCTACGCGCTCGGCCCCGAAGCCGGCGAGTGGATGCAGCAGGCGACGCTCGCCATCCGCGCACACGTCCCGCTCGACGTGCTGAGCGACACGATCCAGCCCTTCCCCAGCTTCTCGGAGATCTACGACGCAGCGTTGAAGGTGCTCCGCATGCAGATCGCGGACGTGCCGAGGCCGGCGGGACCGATGGACGCGCAGGTAGCGGGCCTGTCGGGGTGAGGAGGGACAGATGAGCGGCGCAACCACGCATGTTCCCGCCCAGCGCGAGCCGGAGCTGGCCGGACAGACCGTCGTCGTGATCGGCGGCAGCGCAGGCATCGGGCTGGAGACAGCTCGACGTGCCCGGTCGGAGGGTGCCGATGTCATCCTCACCGGGCGCAATGCCGACCGGCTGGAGAAGGCTGCGCTGGAGGTCGGCACGGCACGCAGTGCGGCCTTCGACGCGAACGAACCGGCTGCCCTGGAGAGGTTCTTCCAGGATCTGCCGGCACCGATCGACCACGTGATGGTCACGGCAGGCGGCCCGCACTACGGGCCCCTGCTGGAGATGGACTCCGGCCAGGTGCGCGAGGCGGTCAGCGAGCACATGGTGCTGGCGCTCGAGGTCGCGCGCAGCGCCGTCGGGCGCATGCGGCCCGGGGGCACGCTCCTGCTCATGGGCGGCACCGGTGCCCGGCGTGTCGGGCACGGCCTCGGGATCGCCTCCGCCACCACCGCCGCGATGCCTCCGTTCGTTGCGGCCCTCGCGCTCGAGCTCGCGCCGGTTCGGGTCAACCTCATCGCCGCAGGCTTCGTGGACACCCCGTTGTCGGCGTCGCTGCTCGGAGGTCGGCTCGAGGAGCGTCGGAACGAGCTGCGGGCGACGCTGCCGATCGGCCGCGTCGTCGGTCCCGCCGACGTCGCCGCGCTCGCCGTCCACATCATGAGCAACACGGCGCTGACCGGCGCGACGTACGACATCGACGGCGGGCAGCAGTTCGTCTCATGACCCGGGGACAGCGCTCGGCCGGCTCACTTGTGCAGGTCCATTGCCCTGGGGGGGTATGCCTCGCCGGACCGTGTCGTCAGAATGCCATGGCATGAGTCACGACCGGTATCAAGATCCGCCGGGGCCCCCGCCTCGCCCTGGTCCCGTGGCAGGTCGCCAACCGGACCGACCACACCCGGGCGGGTACGACCAGGGTCCGGACCACGGGATACCGCAGGCTCCCGGGCGTCGCCCGCCACCGCCGCCCGATCCCGGCGCGTACCAGCGCCCTCCGCAGGGGCCCGGCGGTCGTCCCCGTCGGCCCCCTGGCCCCGGCGGGTACGACCAGCCGCCCGGTCTCGCCGAACAGCCCACGACTCCGGTTCCTCAGCAGGGTCACCAGCCCACCAGGTACTACGAGCAGCCGCCGCTCCCGGCCCCCGCGCCGTACGAGCAGGATCTCGACCCGCACCCGCGCGAGCGGCCACCAGCGCCGTACCAGCCGGCGGCGGAGCCCTACGAACCGCCGCCACCCCCTCGGGACTACTCCGGCCCGGCGTATCGAGAGCCCGAGGAATCTCCTGTCGACTACCAGCGTGAACGCGACCGCCGCGCCGACCGGACCACTCTCATCGCCAACACCATCCGTGTGGTCACGGCTCTGATCGCGCTTGTCTTCGTGTTGCACATCGTGTTCACCCTGTTCGGCGCCAACCCGGACAGCGGCGTGGTCGCTTTCGTCTACGGCACCGCGAAGATATTCGTCTTCGGCTTCGGCGACGTCTTCACTCCCGGCGATGCCACGATCGGCCTCATCGTCAACTACGGCCTGGCGGCGATCGTCTACCTGGTGGTCGGCCGGGTCATCCACCGCACACTTCGGAACCGCTGAGCAGGTCACGCCATCGGTGACGCATCAGGGTCGTGAGAGATCAGTGTCGAACAGGTGCGTGGCGTAGGTGATGGCCCAGCTGCCCGAATTGCGGCTCGAGCGAATCGCCGAGGCCGTGCTCACGACGATGCCCGAGGATCCGCTGTCTCCCCTGTCCGGCTGTCGGCTCTGTGACGAGGCCAGCTGCTCGGCATGCCCGATGGGAGGCTTCGGCATGTGGGTGTTGCGGCCGGTGGAACCGGCCGCAACACCCACGGGCTATCGGTGGAGATCGGTCACTTCTGGGAGTAGGCGCCGGGGAAGTCGACCGCCGAACCGGTAACCGGCCTGATGAGGTCCTCCTGCGGCTCGGTCGTGAGGTACCCGACCACCGGGCAGTCGATCAGTGCCTTCATGCTGCCGTACGGCTTGCCGCCGGGTGCGGTGAGCAGGTCGGGGTGTTCGGCTGCGAGCTTGAGGATCTGGAACTCGTCGGTCTGGCGAACGTTCAGCTTCTGGTCGATCGCCTTCTGGGTCCACTCGCCGAACTGTGCCTCCCACAGCGGGCTGTAGGCCGCGCGGCGGTTGTTCTCGGTCAGGGTGGGGAAGTCGCCCTGGACGTTGAGGGGGTCGCCG
Source organism: Pseudonocardia xinjiangensis (assembly GCF_012911925.1). Lineage (GTDB taxonomy): Bacteria > Actinomycetota > Actinomycetes > Mycobacteriales > Pseudonocardiaceae > Pseudonocardia > Pseudonocardia xinjiangensis. Next base: position 10,052 of record NZ_JAAXKY010000100.1, read on the forward strand.
CCCTCGCTCAGGGCCTTCAGCAGAGCCGTGTTGCTCAGCGAGGCGTCCTCGGTGGCGTGGCCGTCCTTGATCACGTGGATCAGACCCTGCGCCTGAGGGTTGCCCAGGCCGGTCTGGCCGTTGACGAACGGGAAGATCCGCTCGCGGACGCTGCCGAGGAAGTCGTCGCCGCCGGAGAAGGCGGTGCCCGACAGTGCGGGTGCGTAGGTGGCGCGCTCGATGACCGCGGTCGTCGAGTCGTTCGAGTCCGTCGAGATGTAGAGGATGGGCTTGCCGGAGTCGAACCCGCGCACCAGCAGCAGGTCCACCGAAGCCGGGTGGAACGGTCCGGGGCCGGGGGCGTCCTTCTCGTCGGCCGGGTGCACCGCCAGGACCCGCTCCGCGGTGTTGGTGTGATGCTCGACGTCGAACGGCCCGTCGCCGACGGCGACGATGGGGGCGTTGTAGACCGTGGTCGATCCGGCGACGCGGATGAACGGGCTGTACTTGGCATCGCCGACCGCGCCGGGCGTGGCCTCGCTCGGTGGGAAGCCGTTCGGGCCGGCCTTCAGCACCCGGGTCGGGCTGAAGTCGGGAACTCCGGCGAAGTGGACGGTGGCCTCACCGAACACGTTGTCCGGGGCGCCGGTCAGAGTGACGTTCTGAACGCACGTCTGGCAGCCGATCGACGCGTTGGCGAGCTTGGGCGCGAAGTTCAGGCCGAGATCGTCGGCCGGCCCCTGTTCCGAGGCCTCTGTGATGACGTACCAGACGGTCTTGCCGTTGAACTCGCCCCGGTGCAGTGGCAGCCGGACGAACTCGTTCTTCAGGTCGATCTTCACGGCGCTCGGCAGGATCGTCTTGGCCACAGGCAAGATCCCGCTCGTGGCGCCGGTGGACGGCGGGGCAGGCGGTGGCGCGGCGTTCGCCTGCGCGCCGACAACGCCGGCCAGCATCGAGGCCACTGCCACCCCGACGAGGGAACTTCGGAGCACCCAGCGGCGACCATGAATCTTCATGTAAAGCTCCTGAAATGATTCGGGAAAGGAAAGGTACGCGAGCCGGGCTGTCCACCCGTGGTGGGAGAAGTCACTCCCGAGCTGGCGCCGGTAACGCTAGCCGGGGTTTTGCCGCGGATTCCTTACGAAGACCTTATGGATTGGGTTGGCCGCTCCAAAAGATTTCGTGCAGAGGGTGCGATTCGACCAGGGACTACGCCGGTCGGCCCATGGCGGGATGCTCCGCGACAAAAGTCGGAGTGCCGTGGTCAGTCGTTCGGGGACGTGCCCACGTTCGCTCCGGGGGCCGGAAGCTGAACGAGCACGAGCGGGACGAACAACGCAGAGTGAACGCGAGGGGAGATCGAATCTTGCGTCCTCGGTGGCCCGGGTCGCCTCTATGATCAACAAGCAGTCGCATTCACCGAGCTGGGGGAAGAATGACCTGGAGCGAGATCCGGGATCTGCACGTCGAGTTCCTCGCCGAGCAGGGATTCCGTCCGAAAGTCGATGACGAGGGAGACATCCACTTCCGCTACGAGGGCCGGCACCACTTCATCATGGAGTCGCAGGAGGACACGTACTTCCACCTGCTGTTCCCCAACTTCTTCCCGCTCACGAGCGGGACCGAGGTCGAGGCGGCGGCGCTCGCGGCGTCGTCGGCGACCCGGGTGACCAAGGTCGCCAAGGTGTACCTCAACCCGGCGATGGACAACGTCTGCGCATCCGTCGAGTTGCTCGTGGCCAAGCCGACGGACGTCCACGACCAGTTCCTGCGCTGTCTGGGCATCCTCGGCACGGCGACGGGGAAGTTCCTCGAGGAGATGACGGCTCGGCTGGAAGGCGCTCAGCCGGCCGTCCGGACCGCGTGAGCCGGCGGCCGGGCCCGACCTGCTCGGGCCCGGTCCGTCAGTTCCCGGTCTCTTCCGGCGTGAGCAGCGTGCGGACCGCCCGCTCCACCAGCACCGGCAGATAGTCGCGCACCGTGGCCGAGTCGAGGACCGTGCGCTGCTCGGCGATGTGAGCCAGCACGACATCGGATCCGACCGTTGGGGCGAAGTCGCGGAGCAGCCGCGCCGTCACGTTCTCCCACTGGCTCGCCATGCGTCGTTCCTGCGCCCGAACCACGGCGTCGTCCGGATCCGCCGGCTCGTCCGCACGCTCGCCGGGCACGCCGTTGTTCGAGTCCTGCCGCGGCTGCGCCAGTTGCGCCATGAGAGCGGGCGATCCGGGCAGCTGCAAGCGATCGGCCGGATCGCCCGCCGTGACGCCCGGCTGCGCGAGCTTCAGGTTCTGGTCGACCTTTCGCTGGACGAGCTTGATGTTCTCGTCCGCTCGCGGCGGAATCGGCTGCGTCCACGTGGACGAGATCCGCGGGCGGACGCCGTCCACCTCGGGCGATGTGCTCATGGATGCACTCCTGCGGTCGCGGGCAGGCCGGTTGCGCTGGGCCGGGAGACGGCCCGGCATCAAACGTTGATCAACTGCTTCCGAGATTACCCGACCTCGTCCACATGCAGCCGTCCGCAGTCTGTGAGCAGTCCGACAAACTGGGCCGGCCGTGAAAAGGCACCATCGGCGGACAAATGGGGGAGAACACATGACACGGTTCGTCGTCGACTGCGGAGCTGTTCTTCATCTGGCCGGGGAGGGGATTCGCGTTCCGGCCGAGCACGAGCTTCTCGCGCCGACACTGTTGCGGTCGCAGACACTCTCGACCCTCCACGAAGCGGTGCACCGGGGAGAGCTGCCGTCGGATGTCGCCCTGGACCGGCTCGCGCGCATCAAGGCGATGCCGATCCGGCTCCTGGGCGACGCCGTGCTCCGGCGTCGGGCATGGGATCTCGCCGAGAAGATGGGGTGGGCCGAAACCTACGTCGCGGAGTACCTGGCACTGACCCAGTTGCAGGCGGATGCGTTCATCACGACGGACGCCGATCTGGCGCGCCGGGTGGACGGCGTCGTTCCCATCGCGTCGATCGAGGTGCTGTCGACGATCTGAGTGCTGCCCAGGACCAGGCTCCTCAGGTCCGCTCCAGCAGCAGCCGCTGTGGACCACGGAACGAGATGTTGGGCGGGAAGGTGAGTTGCTGGGCCGGGACCAGGGCGAGATCGGGAGCGAGGCTCGTGAGCAGTTCGAGAACGATGCGGACCTCCATCCGGGCGAGCGGTGCCCCGAGGCAGAAGTGGATCCCCTTGCCGAACGCGAGGTGGCGAGCGGCGTCCGGGCGGCGGATGTCGAAGGTGTCGGGGTCGGGGAACCGGTCGGCGTCCCGGTCGGCCGAGCCCAGCAGCAGCATCAGCTTCGCGCCCGCCGGCACGTCCACGTCGCCGATCCGCACCGGGTGGGTGGTGATCCGCCGCCACGCGAGCACGCTGGTGTCGAACCTCAGCACCTCCTCCACCGCATTGGTGATCAGCGAGGGGTCGGCGCACAGCGCCTCCCACTGGTCGCGGTGCTCGAGCAGGCGGCGGATCGTGTTCGTGGTCAGGTTGGTGGTGGTCTCGTGCCCGGCGAAGCTCAGCCCGTAGATCACGCCGATGATCTCGTTGATGGACAGCTGCTCGGGATCATCGAGGTGGACCCGGATGTGGTCGCTCGTGAAGTCGTCCTGCGGGTCGGCGAGCCGGTCGGCGACGAACTGCTCGCAGTAGCGCCAGTACCGGGCCATGTTCGCCGCGATCTCGGTCTGCTCGGTCGCGGACGGCAGGCCCCACGAGAACGCCATCCGGTTGCCGCACCAGCTCTTGAGCATCTCGGTGTCCTCGGGTGGGAAACCGATCAGCGTAAGATCATGTACGCGGGCAGTGGGAACGTCAGCTCCTCGACCACGTCGAACCGCCGGCCGCTGACCATCCGTGTCGCGAGCTCCTCGGCCTTCGCCCGCACCTTCGGCTCGAGGGCTCCGGTGTGGCGGGCGGAGAACGCGCGCAGATTGTGCCGCCGGATCCGGGTGTGCTTCGGCGGATCGGCGCTGGACATCGTTGCACCGGCCCTGAACCGCCGTCCTGCAGCGCGGTGCGCGCCTCGTCGGCCGGGGGAAAATCGGGTCCTGCGCGATCGCAGCCGAGAATGTGCCGGGATCGGTGAAAATCCTCTCAGTATCGACATAGCGGGTGACCACCCACATGTCGAGATCAGGAGCGTAGAACGCCGGTGCCTCGGCCCGTACCTGCGCCAGGTGTGGATACGGATCGCGTAGGTAGTCGGCGGCAAAGGGATCGAAGGACCGGTGGGCAGGACATGTCGAGCTGGTTGTCGGGCTCATCGGTGCTCCTCGAAGGATTGCATGCGGGTGACTACCGCGAGCATGGGCGCGCTGCCGCGCGATGTAAAACGCGATGTTCTGGCCCGGTGCATGAGAAATGCCCATGAAGGGCGGTTCGAAGGTCCGCACTGCAGCACTTTCCGGCAATGCGCCATGAATGCCTGTGCGCGTCGGGTCAGCTGAACGGAGGTGGGCCAGGCCAGCACCACCGGCGTGGGGTCGATCGGATCGGCCAACGGTCGTGTCACCAGCGGCAGACCCTCATAACTCACCTCCACCTCGAGACGCTGGATCAACATCGAGAAGCCGTAGCCGCGCGCAACGAGCGACCGCACCATCTCGAAGTTGGCGGTGCTGTGCCGGATCCTCGGTATGACGCCCGCCGCGGCGAGCACGCTGCTGAAGTGGTGCCGGCTCGGCGGGAAGTCGAGCATGATCATGTCGTGTGCGGCCAGGTCGCTCAGCCGGACCGACAGGTCGTCAGCCAGGGGGTGCTCCGGGGCGAGCAGCACGTACGGCGTGGTCGTGTACACCGTCTCCCGCTCGATGCCGGACATGATGTCCATGTCGTAGAGCAGCGCGACCTCGCACCTGCCCGCGAGCAGCATCGACTGCAGGTCCACCAGCGACCCTTCGACGAAGTCCAGGTCGACGCCCGGGTGCTCGGCGTGGAAAGTGCCGAGCAGGCCGGGCATGACGAACGGGCCGATGGTCTGGAAGCAGCCCACCACGAGCCGCCCGCGCGGTGACCGGCCCAGGTCCTGGGCACCCACGCGGAGTTCCTCCGCCCGTCCGAGCAGAGCGCGTGCGTCGGTGATCAGCCGCTGACCAGCCGCGGTGAGCGTCAAGCCCTTCGCGCGCTGGCGCAGCAACAGCTGCACGCCCAGCTGGCGCTCCAGGTCGGCCACGCCCAGCGACACCGCCGACTGGGAGACGTGCAAGGCCTGGGCCGCCTTCGTCATGCTTCCGGCCTCCGCAGCAGCCACGAAGTGCGACAGCTGACGCAGACTCAGTTCCTCGACCACATCCCGATTCTGGATTGTCCCCACCAGTCTTGGGGTGCGGCCCTCCTGATGACGAGGTCGTCGGCGCGAAGTCGGTGGACGACACGACCCGATCTCGGGGAGCGTCCCGGCCCATGGGCGACACGAAGATCCAGACATTGCGGGCGCTGGCGGGGCTGGCGACGCCGATGGCGCTGCGCGTGGCGGTCACGCTGCGCCTGGCCGACCGCCTGACCGACGCCGGTGTCACCGCCACGGACCTTGCCGGGCAGGCCGGTACCGAGCCGGCAGCGATGACCCGACTGCTGGACCACCTCGTGACGCTGGGCATCCTCGATCGCACGGGCGGTCGCTACCGGACCACCGCACTCGGCGACCACCTGCGAGAGGACGCCGACAACGACCTGCTCGACGAGCTCGACATGACATCGGCCATCGGCCGTGCCGAGCTGGCCTTCGTGGAACTCCGGCACACGATGGAGACCGGGCAGGCCGCCTACCCGCGGCGCTACGGCCAGGACTTCTGGGCCGACCTCGCGGCCACCCCGGCCCTGCAGCGGTCCTTCGACGCCAAGATGACCCGGCGCTTCCGCGAGCACGCACCGAAGATCGCCCACCGCTTCGACTGGCATCGCTTCCGCACCGTCGTCGACGTCGGTGGCGGCCAGGGCACGGTGCTCAGCGCCGTCCTCCAGGCACATCCGGCCGTTCACGGCCTGCTGGTCGACCTCGCACCCACCGCAGCACGAGCCGCGCAGGAATTCGCCGCCGCCGGCTTGAGTGGTCGGGCCAGCGCCGTCGCGGGCAGCTTCTTCGAGCCCCTTCCGGAGGGCGCCGACGCCTACATCCTGTCGGACATCCTCCACGACTGGGACGACGAGCACGCCGGCAAGATCCTGGCCCGCTGCGCCGAGGCTGCCGGATCCGACGGCGTCATCCTGGTGATCGAGCCCGTCCGCGGACGGGGCGCCGACACCGCCATCGATCTCTCGATGCTCGTGTTCTTCGGTGGTCGGGAACGGAGTATCGACGAACTCGCCGAGCTCGCCGCCGGCCACGGCCTGGAACTGGCATCGACGACGCCGGTCACGGAAGGCCGCACCCTGCTCGAGTTCGCCGGCACCAGGACGCGCAAGGCGAAGGAGTCAGGGTATGTCCAGCCCGGGGCGTGAACAGCTACTGGTCTCCCACTACTCGACGTCATGGGGCTCCCCGCGGGCGCGGATCCCACTCGGATGTGGACCTATGCCACTTGTGGCATGTCTCAGCCCGGCGGCGACCGGATGCTCGAACTCCACATGTTCGGCCCTCGGCCCGCATGGGAGCTGGTAGAGATTCTCACGGTGGTTGTCGTGGATCATGGTCCGAGCCTCGAGAACCTGTCACTGCCGGATGGCTCGACGGTCAGATGTGCATGGCTGATCCCCATCACCTCCGCCGAGGTGCGGTACAAGAAGAAGCACGGGTTGGAAGCGCTCGAGGAACGGTTCGAGGCCGGTGGACTCGATTACCTCGACCCACACCGGGCCAGTGTCTGCTGAATGTCCTCCTCGCCACCCGCAGGCGTCGACGGCGCTCGCGATCGTGGTGCAGGCGTGGGCCACCCCGGGCGTGTTGCCGGCCCGGGTGGCCCCGAGGCCCTGGTCGAACTGGCAGGCAACGGGCAGGCGCAGCCGCGGCGGCGCCCACCCACGACGAGAACCGGGGCCCCGCCCGGCCCTGGTGCCGCTCCAGAACATCGGGATGATCGACTCATAACACGCTGTGCCGGGGAACTCCAGCCTTGACTTTCGGTCCACCAACCGTTCTCCTCATCCTGAGGAGGATTGTCCGATATGACGTCGATACTCATCTTCATCGCCGGAGCAGCACTACTCATTTACAGCGCCGAGAAGCTGATCGTCTACGTCGTCGGCGCGGCGAGCGGCCTGCACGTGTCCGTGTTCCTGCTCGCCATCATCTTCACGGGAATCGAGTTCGACGACGTCGCCCTCGGGGTGGCTCTGAACCTCGAAGACCTCAGTGGCGTTGCTCTCGGCACGGTTTTCGGAACGGCGATATCGATGACCGGGATCGTGCTTGCGCTTGCCGCGATCATCGCGCCGACCAGAGTGAACATCTCGCGCGACTACATCGTGCTTTTCGCTGTGGCACCGCTGGTGATGGTCCCGTTCATTCTGACCGGTCCGCTCACCGCCGTTCACGGTGTCGTGCTCGTGCTCCTGTTCGTGCTCTTCATCGCCTATGTCGCCGCCCGGGAGCTCAGGAGTAGTACGCCTGTCTTCCGCAATGCGGAGATACTCGAGAAGATCGAAGTGGGCGGCGGTGCGGGACGCCCTTCGCCGGGTGTCGACGAGCCCGTCGAGAAGCTCACGAGCAAACCCCCGTTCGAGGTGACGGTGCCCTTTAACAGGGCGCGCAAGCTCCCCGGCTGGGCCGGAATCGGGCTGGCCGTCGTCGCGCTCGCCGGCCTCATTCTCGGCGCCTACGCCACCAGCATCGGAACCGAGGGCATCCTCGAGGAGTACGCGATCGAGGGCGCTCTGTTCGGTGCCACCATCGCCACTCTCGTGCTCACGCTCGAGGACATCTTCCTGACCGTCGTGCCCACCCGCAGAGGTGCGCCCGAAATCGGTGTCGGCAACGTCATCGGCAGCGTCGTCTTCGGGGTCACCGGGAAGCTCGGCATCATCCTGCTCGCAGGTGGCAGCATCGTCGTCGGTGACGACGTGCTCTCCTGGCACCTGCCCGTGCTCGTCGTCATGACCGCCGTCGCGGCGTACTTCATCTACAGCGGCCGCCTCAGGCGCTGGCACGGGTTCGTGCTGCTGGCGCTCTACGTCGCCTACTGGGTCATCAGCTTCACGATGTTCGGGGAAGCCCCGATCGAAGCCGACTGACCCTCCCGAGGACTGGCAGCATCTTTGCAGTCATGGACGGTTCTGCCAGTAGTCCTGGGCTCCGTCGCCTGGCACCGTAGAGACCGGTTCCGAGGCATGGAGGTGGAGAACATGGCCGGACGTGTGAGTGATCTGTTCGGACGGGTTCGCGCTGCCCTCCGGCGGCTCGACGAGCTCGAGCAGCGGCGGGCCCTGCTGGACCGGCCGTGGGAGGAGGAGTTCCTCCACTGGGCTGCTGACGGGAGCCTCCACGGCAGCCGGCTGCCCCCCGTCGCGAAGCACCGGCGTGGTCACAGCACCACGACCGGCGGCTGGTGCCCGTGCGCGCGCTCCCACCCGGTGCGGCCGTAGCGCAGGTCACGCAGGTGATCACCAGTTCGACGAGGTGTCCAGGTGGCGGCGAACGTCGTCGAACAGGACGGCGAGTCGGAGCGAGCCGAAGGCAGCGGTCGCGTGGTGCAGCACATCGAACACGGCGACCGTGGGGTCCGGGTGCGTCGCGGCGGCCAACGCGGGGAACGCCACGGCCTGCTGCAGCCGGTCGGGACCCTGCCCATCCGCCGGGCTGACCGCCCGGTACCGGACGTGCTCATCGGCCCACAGCGCCTGCCACGACGCCTCGACGTCGTCGAACGGCGCGGGCAGGGCTTGCCCGGAGTCGAGTGCGGCCAGAGCCGGAGCGATCCAGACGATCTCATCGAGGCCGGCCTCGGCGAAGGCACGGCGGGCCGCCCAACGAGCGAGCGCACGCTGGCGCGGTGCCCCGGCGTCCGCGACGGCCTCGGCGAGGGCCCGGTCGAGCAGCACCAGCGTTCGCGCGGAGGGAATCTCCCCCAGTGGACCAGGGGGTCTGGCTCCGCGCCAGAGCAGAGCCTCGTGCTGCTGCCGGCTGCGTTCGGCCTCGGGGTGTCTGCGGCGGTCGGACTCGGCCCGCTCGGCCCGCACCTGCGCGGGATCAAGACTCTGCGCGTAGTCGTGCCAGTACCGCGCCACCTCGCCGGTCTGCCGCAACACCTGGTCCGGCCGGGCGGCCGATGGCCAGAACTGCAGCAGGTATCGATCGGGCGCAGGCGCGTCGGCACGGCTCGTGTCCGCTGCCTTGCCCGCGTCGATGCCGAAAGCGCAGTAGCGGACCCGGTACACGCCGGGGGCGAGCGCAAGGGGCTGGAACGTGGCACCCGCCCACCCGACCAGCGCGGTGGCTGACGAGTCGGCGACGAACCCGACCTCGACCACCTCTTCCCACTCCTCGCCCACCGGTGGCGGCCCACCGTGCTCTTCGACCACGAACGGGACCTGCCCGGTGTGCAGACCGGTGATCAGCCACATGCCGCCCGGCTCTGCCGCCCCGCACAACCCGTTGACCTGACCGGCGAAGCACGAGGCAAGATGCGAGGTGCTCAGGCCATCCGCTCCCTCGACATAGGCCTGCGAGTAGCTGACGTGGATATCGCCGCTGAACAGGGTTCGCACGCGGGCATTCTGCTGATCACCGGCCCCCAGCGCCATGATCGGGACGAGATCCGGGTGTTCGCCCTTGTGGGAGCGGATGGGCGGGTCCCGCGGCGATCATGAGGCCGCGCGGTCAGATGCTGCGCACCCGGGGCGGGACGATCATCTTCCGGACGTCGACGAGCAGGAGGGCCGCGAGGCCGAGCAGCGGGAACAGGGTGAGCTGCACGAGACCCGCGCCCTGCCACCCCATCCCGGCGACGAGCCGGGCGAAGATCAGTCCGGAGAATGCTGCCGCCACGTAGTACGTGAGGATGAAGAGCCCGGCGCCGCGTCCCACGTGTTCGGGCCGGACGGCTCGCTGCAGAACCGTGCTGCAGTTGGTGAAGAGCACGCCACTGGCGAAGGTGCCCATCAGGAAGGCGAGCACGTACTGGGCGGCGGTGCCTTCGGCGAACTGGTACGCCACCAGCGCGGTGAGTGACGAGCCGACGAAGCCGACGGCCAGGAGCAGGCGCTGGTCGACGCGGTCCGCCAGCCACCCCACGGGAAGGGCGGTCATGGCGCCGAAGCCGACGAGCGACGCCGCGAGGGCGGCCTGTCCGGCGCTGAACTCGAGTTCCTCGCGGAGAAAGGTGGGGTACAGGCCCAGAAATCCGTAGAAGACGAGCCCCGACACGGCCGATGTGATGCCCAGGGCGAGGGCATTCCGGTTGTAGGGGGAGGCGGGGACGTGCTCGTAGGACGCCGTGTCGGTGGTGCCGTCCCGCCCGGCCACCGCCTCGCTCATGGCCCGGGGGACGGCGATCAGCAGGACAACCGCCATGACCAGGCCCGCACCTCCGAACACGAAGAAGGGGATGCGCCAGCCGCCCGCGGCCGTCGCCAGGCTCTGCCCGATGATCGGTCCGAGGAACACACCCAGGCCGAAGGCGAGACCGATGAAACCGGCCGCGGAGGCGCGGCGGTGAAAGAAGTAGGCGCCGATGATCGCGTAGATGGCCGTGGCCTGGACGCCCTCGCCGACTCCGCTCAGAAGCCGGTACAGAGCCATGTCCGCGAACCCCGCAGCGAACGGGATGGCGATCGTGGCGAGCGAATAGACGAGCACGCTCACGACCACGATCATTCTGCGCGGCAGCCGGTCCAGCAGGTATCCCGCCGGGAGGCCGGTGAGGGCGAGCCCCAGAGTGAACCCCGTGGCCAGCAGCCCGGCCTGGTCGAGCGAGAACCCGAACTCCTGACGGATCTCCGGCAGCAGTGGATAGAAGACCTGCCGGTCCATCGCGTTCAGCATGTACGACAGACAGAGCACCGTGAAACCGATGATGAGGGCGGCGGACGAGGCCTGACGACCCGGCCTGGGCTCGTTCTGTGGGTGCGTGCGACCGGGGACCGTCGGCTGCGCCATCGAAGCTCCTGACGTTCTCGGTGTCCGCTGAGCGGACACTCGTCCGTTGCCGGGTTCGCGTAGAGTGACCGAGTTGCCGAGCCGCCGTCAAGGGGCGGCACAAGTCGAGGCGCAAGGCGCGCGTCGGCGATGCAGGAGCGAGGCTGATCAGATCGGGCCGCCGGGCCTCAGATCTGCCGGAGGCACCACCAGAGCCACGCACCACCCCCGAGTACCACGACGGCTCCGGTGACGAGGGAGCTGACCACGAGCAACATCACCCCGACGGCGATGACGAGCGCCGCGACGCACAGACTCAGTACGAGTGTCGGCCTCACCGGACCAGCATGTCGCAGCTTGCGGTCGATGAAGGTCCGCCTCGGCGCACTGATCCGTTCGGGGTAACGATGGTGGGGGAGAGGCCTGGGCCGGTCGGACGCCGCGGAAAATCGTGACGTGCGACCATCCCCGCCGTGACGAGACCTGTGATCTTCGTCGGTGGACCGCTCAACGGGCAGGTTGCCGAGCGGACTGGCGAGAAGTGGGACCAGTACCGCGACGACTCCGGACAGCCGCTCTCCAGGGAGATCGGCGACAAGGTCATGCGCCAGCAGCCGGCCAGCGAACGGCAGCACTACTACCTGGCCTTCATCGCCGGGCAGCGCGAAGCTCTCGCCGAATGGGCCTACGTCCACCTGCCCCTCATGGGCTACTACACCGCCGCCGGCACATGGAACGCCAGTCTCAGCGCAGCCGTGGACGTGATGCAGGGGGCAGTGGCCAAGGAGTGACGGTTCCGGTGGTGTCGCCTCCCGCTACGCTGTAGCGTCACCGATGTCACCGTGCCGAACAGGTCGATGACCCGCGGGGAGGTCGGCTCGCATCGAACGGAGCCCGAGCGCTTGCCTCGGTCCTGGGTACCCGTGCTGTCGGTCATGCTCCCGCCACGGATCTGGTTCTCAGGCCTCCCCGGTCGCACCACGCCCTTGGCATGGTCGTTGGAGTAGAGCCATGAACCCACGTCATCCGTTGCTCGGCCGTCCCGGTCGAGCCGATGCCCACCTGCGGGTGGCCGTCCACCAGCACACCGGTGCCGGGTTCGCCCTCAGTGTGGAGGGCGTGCTGGAACGGGCGACCGCGCCGGCGCTGGCAGGCTGCCTGCACCGGCTGCTCGCGGTCGCCCGGCCGCCGGAGAGTGTGGCGGTGGACCTCGCCCGGGTGACCTTCATCGACGTGTGCGGCCTCAAGGTCCTGCTCGACGCGGCCAGATGCGCCATCGAGCGCGGCTGCTCGCTGCGCCTCACCGACTGCAGCCGTCCCGCACTGCGGCTGGTGCGGATGGCGACGGCGTTCGACGTTCCGGAAGGACCTGCCCCGCGTCCCGATGGGAGCGCCCGCGCCGGGTTTCCGCTGGTGAGCGTGTGACGCCTGCCCGGGAATGCCAGGAGCCCGCCTCCCAGAGGAAGGCGGGCTCCTGGCAGAACAGGTGGATCAGATGACGCGGACCCCGGTGGCCTGGGGGCCCTTGGCGCCCTGGCCGACCGTGAACTCCACGCGCTGCCCCTCGTCGAGGCTGCGGAATCCGCCGGCGTCGATCTCGGAGTAGTGGACGAAGACGTCAGCGCCGCCGCCGTCGGTGGAGATGAAGCCGAAGCCCTTTTCGCCGTTGAACCACTTGACTGTTCCCTGTGCCATGGTGACTGCTCCTCGCAGGTAGAGGGGCTCCGCACTGTGCGAAGCCCGGCCGGCAACAGCGGCCTGCCCTGCGTCGTCCTGACGCCGGAGCCCGGCCACCGCTTCGTTCCTGCGGGCGTGCAACACACGAACACCGAAACTCAACGACCTACCTACCTAACTGGCGGACCCGTCGAATCGTTCCGCGAATCGCAAGAATATTTTTCCGGTGCTGCGAGCGGTCGGCGCGGAGGATGGTGCGCGTAGCCGTCAACCGGAGGTCGTGGCCGGGTCGGCGGTGAGCCGGGCCAGCCGGGAGGTGGTGGGCCAGCGAACGCTGTGCGCCCAGCCCAGCTTCTCCAGGATCCAGATCACGCGGGCGGACATGTCGACCTGTCCGGGCTGCACGCCGTGACGGGCGCAGGTGGGGTCGGCGTGGTGCAGGTTGTGCCAGGACTCGCCCATGGACAGGACCGCCAGCGGCCACACGTTGGTCGCCTTGCCCTGCGCAACGAACGGGCGATCACCGATCATGTGGCAGATCGAGTTGATCGACCATGTGACGTGGTGCAGTACGGCCACGCGCACCAGTCCGGCCCAGAAGAACGCCGTGAAGGCACCCCAGAACGACATGGTGACGAGGCCGCCGATCAGGGCCGGTGCGAGCAGGCTGATCACGGTCCACACCGGGAACAGCAGGCTGATCCGCGCGATGTCGCGGTCGGCGAGCAGGTCGGGGGTGAAGCGGGCGGCGTTGGTGCGGTCCTTCCCGAACAGCCAACCGAGGTGGGCGTGGAAGAACCCCTTGGCCAGCGCGGCCGGGGTGGTGCCGAACAGCCACGGCGAGTGCGGGTCGCCGTCCTTGTCGGAGTAGGCGTGGTGGCGGCGGTGGTCGGCGACCCAGGTGACGACGTCACCCTGCAGAGCCATGCTGCCGGCGATGGCGAGCCCGTTGCGCAGGCCCCGGTTCGCCTTGAACGCGCGGTGGGTGAAGTAGCGGTGGAAGCCGACCGTCACGCCGAAGCCGGAGAGGAAGTAGAAGCCCACGGCGAGGCCGATGTCGAGCCAGCTCAGGCCCCAACCCCAGGTCAGCGGCACGGCCGCGACCAGGGCCAGCATCGGGATCACGGTGAAGAGGTAGACCAGTGCGCTCTCCGCGGGTGGCCGTCTCCCGTCGAGCATCGGTTTGGCGCGGCCGCGCTGCTCGGTGGCTGTCGTGCCCCCGGGGGCGGTCAGTGTTGTCATGCTCGGGGTTCTCCTCGGTGATCTCGGGCGTGCGGCAGTCGTGCTGCGCCTGGTTGCGCTGACGTGGACCCGGTCCTGGCGGAACGGCTCTGCGAGACGAAGAGGCCCCGGGATGTGGGGCCCTCACGTGCCTGCGGATTCCTGCGACCGCACACTTCGAATACCCGTTATCCGACGATGTAGCACTTCGAACGGTGTGTGCGACGTGTCACTACTGTGTCGCGCTAGGTTGTAGACACTACGGTGTAGCGGACCAATCTTCAATCGGGAGGTGGGGCAGCGCACGACGATGAGCACGGAGGTTGGCCTGGTGGACGGCGACGACGCGTCGAACCCGGTTGTCGATGACGGAGACATCGACGGCGTCGCCGGTGCCGTCCCGGACGGGAGAGGGCGCCGGCCGGTGCTGTCCCGGAGCGAGGTGCTCGCCGCCGCCCTGTCGCTCATCGACCGCGACGGGGTCGAGGCGCTGTCCATGCGTCGCCTCGGCAAGGCGCTCGGCCGCGACCCGATGCGGCTCTACCGGCACGCGTCGAGCAAGGACGAGCTGCTCGACGGGGTGGTCGAGCTCGTGCTGTCCGAGCTCTCCGTCCCGGTGCCGGCGGACGCCGGCGACTGGGAGCAGGCCCTGCGGCGCACGGCCCACGCCTTCCGCGCGATCGTTCTCGCCCATCCATACGTCGTGCCCTTGCTGGTGACCCGCCCGCTGGCCACCCCACTGGCCATGCGCCCCCTGGGCACGCTGCGCCCGCTCGAGGACCTGCTGGCATTGTTCATGGAGGCAGGTTTCGACGGGCGCGGCGCTCTGCACGCCTACCGCCTCTACGTCGGTTTCCTGTACGGGCACGTGCTCAACGAGCTGCAGGAACGGGTGCAGGACCCGGACGAGAGCGATGACCTGCTGCGGCTCGGCCTCTACCGGCTGCCCGTCCTCGAGTTCCCGCGGCTGCGCGCGCTGGCGACCGAGCTGGCGGAGTACGACGGCGGTCAGGAGCTCGACGAGGGGCTCGACGTCATCCTGGCGGGCCTGCGCGAGCAGCTGAAGGCCCGCCCCACCGACTCGTGACGCCCACGCGCGGCGGTCGGGTGCGTCGTCCCTGACGGCCGCAGCGCCTACCGAGCGTAATCGGGTGATCGTCCGTGGGTGAGCGTCTCCCCGTCGTCAGGCGAGGGCGACACCGCGGCGGGCGCGTTGCCGGGCGCCCGACACGGCCACGGCCACCGTGATGAGGGCGAGCAGGCCGACGAGCACCAGCACGGGGACGTCCAGGACGGTGAGCACGAGGAGAGGGGCGATGGCGGCCACCGGCCACGGCCACAACGCCGACAGGCGCTTGTGGGCACCGACGAGCACGATGCCTGCGCCGATGAGGGTGAGGGTGATGCCACCGATCGCGGTCCACCCGGCCGGTGCGGGCAGGGCGGCGTACGGGTGCATGACCAGCTCCTCGATGCCGACGCCCGCCGCGGCGATACCGAGGCTGAGCGGCAGGTGGCCGTAGACGTAGAGGTCGTGCCGTACGTCGGCCTCGTCCTCCTCCTCCTCGTCCTCGTCGTCCTGAAGCTCCTCGTTGCCGCTGGCCGAGGCGACGTCGAAGTAGGTCCACCAGAGGGCGCCGCCCACCACGAACCCGACGGCCGCCACGACCACGGCCAGGCCGGCCCACGCGGCGTCGTGCACTCCCGTGACGATGCCCGCGACGACCTCCCCGAGCACGAGGATCACGAACAGCCCGAACCGTTCCGGCAGGTGGTCCATGTGCAGCGGTGCGGTGTCGCCCCGCCACGTGGCCACGACGGGGCCTGCGGCGTCGATGACCACCGCAACTGCCCACAGCACGTAGCGGGTCGGGGCCGGCACCGCGAGCGACACCGCCCAGAGTGCGGCGGCGATCCCGGTGCTGCCCAGGTAGACCGTGATGTTCCCCCGGCTCTCGGGCACGTGCCTCCACGCGCGCACGTACAGCGCGAGCAGCACGACCCGGCCGAGCAGGAAGCACGCCGCGAACGGCACCGCGGTCGCCCCGTCGGCACCGGTCGCGGCGGCGGCACAGCCGGCGATCGCGGCGGTGCCGACGAGCTGGGCGAGGCGGAAGACCACGTCGTCGGTGTCGAAGCGGTTGGCGTAGAGCGTGGTGCTGACCCACGAGAACCACATGGCCGTGAACAGACCGGCGAACACCGCGGCGCCCGACCAGCTGAGGTCCTTCAGGAACGCGGAGGCGAGCTCGGCGACGACGAGCACGTACGCCAGGTCGTAGAACAGCTCCAGCCGCGACGCCGTGCGTTCCTCACCGGTGGCGAGCCGCGGCGGGCGTACCCATTCCGCCGCGGCGTCGCGCGCCGCGACATCGGTCTCCTCGCGCTCCGCAGTCATGCGCTTCCTCCCCGGGTTCGATGGCCGCGACAGTGTCGCTGTCCCGTCGCCGCCGCGCTGGGTCGAGACCTTGACCGGCGACCGGGCTTCGGGCTGGGAACGGCGGCCGGGACGGGGCTACGGTTGGGGTCGTGTCCGCCACCGGTCGTGATCAGGTGACCACGATGTGGGACGGTCATCTGCTCCTGTTGCACCGCTCCGAGAGCGACCGGCTGGCCCGGTTGGCGGCCTGGGTGGGCAGGGGGCTCGACCAGGGGGAGAAGGTCCTCTGCGTCGAAGGCGCGGAGGCGGGGAACCCGTTGTTCGGTCACCTCCGCGGCTGCGGGATCGACGTCGACGCGGCCGCGGAGGAAGGCCGGTTGGAGCTGCTGCCCCTCGAGGCGTTCTCCTCGCCCGGCGCTCAGGACCAGGTGGTGGACCGGGCGCTCGACGAGGGGTTCCCGGCGCTGCGGATGTCCGCGCAGGCCGACTCGGCGCGCACGGTCCTCACCACCGAGGCGTACCAGGACCTGGAGCGCCGCATCGATCGGCTGTGCCGGACGCGACCGGTGTCGGCCATGTGCCGCTACGTGCGCCGCTCCACCACGGGACAGCTCCTGCGTGACGTCGTGGGGATGCACGTGGCGGGGGTGCGCGATCCGACCTTGAGCAGTGGTGGGGCCGGGTCGGAGCTGGTCCTCCGGGGTGAGGTCGACATCGCCAACGTCGATGTACTCGCAGCCACGCTGGCCGCTGCCCTGGATGCCGCGATGTCCTCCGGACGGGATGTGGTGCGGCTGGATCTCGCCGGGGTGGACTTCCTCGGTGTCTCTGCCTGCCGCGCGATCGTGGAGGAGAGCGTGGCCTTCCGCGACGGTGGTGGTCGCCTCGTGCTCGCGGGCTCGGCACCGGGGCTCCTTCGCGTCCTCACGCTCGTCGGGCTCCCTGCGGTCCCGGGCCTGGAGCTCATCGGATGGGACCGTCCGGCCGGTTGACGTATCGCTGTCCACGACAACGGGTACGCCCCGATTTGTGCAGGCCGGCCACCCCGACGCCCCCCTCGCCGCGAGCGCAGCTCACGCCGTGGCGCTGTACGGGTCCGACGCGGAGCTCCGGCGGATGGTGCTGCCCTTCGTGCGCGAGGGCCTGCACGGCGGAGAGGCTGTGGTGGCCGCCGTGTCGGAGCAGGCGGCCGCTGTGCTGTGCGAGGGGCTGGGGAAGGCCCGGAACGACGTTCGATGGGCGGTGCCCGGCCTCACCTACACCAGCCTCGGGCCGGCGTCGGAGGCTGTGCGCAGCTATCTCGCCGAGCAGCACGAGGCCGGTACCCCTGTCCGGCTCCTGGCGGAGAACGCCACCGGCGGTCCCGCGGGGCGGACTGCCGCGTACCTGCGTCTCGACGCGGTGAGCAGCGAGGTCTACGGCGTCTACGGGTTCCCCTGGGCGTGCCTGTACGACCGGCGCCGGCATCCGGCCGAGGTGCTCGAGCAGGTGGTTCAGGTCCACCCCCTGCTGCTCGGTGCGGACGGCCGTGCGGCCGGCAACGGCGCGTACGTGAGCCCCGAGGCGTACCTCGCCGCCCATCCCGGGCCACTGTCCCCGGTGCCGCCGACGGTGGCCCTCGACGTCACGCTGACCACGGGCGCGGAGCTGTCGGCCGTGCGAAACCGGGCGGCGGCCGCCGCCGGGCTCCTCGGTCTGCCCGTCGCCGACACCCGTGATCTCGAGCTCGGGGCCGGTGAGGTGATCGCCAACGCTCTGGAACACGGTGTCCTGCCCTGCCGGGTCCGGCTGTGGGGCGAGGCGGGGCAAGTGGTGGTCCGGGTGGACGACCGCGGGCCCGGCGACGGCGTCGCCACCGCGGGATTCCGCCGCCCACCCCTCGACAGCCGTTCCGGCATGGGACTCTGGATCGCCCGCCAGCTCGCCGACGTCGTCCACGTCGGAACCGGGGTGGACGGGAACGCGGTCGAGCTGCGGTTCGGCGCTGTCGCGCGAGGAGGCGGACGAGATGCCGCGTGACGACGGCGAGGGCGGCCGGGATCGGCGAACGACCGGTGTCCGAACTGTGAGGATCGGACGGGTGCGCGGCGCCGATACGGGGTACCGCAGACCGTGACACGTCCAGCGGTCGTTGCGGTCGGTGGGTCGGCCGGCGGAATCGAGGCGCTCGTCGCGATGGTGGCCGACCTGCCCGCCGACCTGCCAGCGTCCGTGCTGGTGACGGTGCACATCGGGCAGCACGCCCGGAGCAGCCTCCCGCGGATCCTGTCGCGGTCCGGACCGCTGCCCGCGGAGCACGCCGTTCACGGGGACCAGATCCGGCCCGGACGCATCTACGTCGCGCCTCCCGGATTCCACCTGCTCGTCGCGGGCGGGGTGGCGCGGCTGAGCCCGGGCCCGCGCGTCAACCGGCACCGGCCGGCGGTCGACGTGATGTTCGGCAGCGCGGCGCGGTGGGCGGGGG
>NZ_JAAXKY010000101.1 GCF_012911925.1 Pseudonocardia xinjiangensis
GGGCGTTCCGATCCGGGGTGGGGTACCCGGAAAGGGTGAAGGCGGCCGATTTCCGTGGACGGTGCTGTCTGCGGTTCACGCGCCCCCTCTCGGTCGAGGCCTGGGTGACGACCGCACGGGGAGGCGTCGATGAGTGGTATCGGAAGTGCACGGCGGGAGATCGGTGAGGAACGCATGGCGCCGGGAGGCGCCATCCCGAGTCAGCGCACGGCGGCGGACGCCTACCGCGTCTCCGACGACCAACTGCACCGCGCGAGGTTGGTCGTCGCACGCAACTCCGCGGACTCCGACGATCTCCGCCAGTTGCTCGACATGCTCGGGTTGATCTCGGCCAATCCCGACCAGCCACCGCCCGTCATCCGCTGACCGTCGGCCGGCTCGGCCCGTGACCTGCGGTCGAGCCGGCTCTACCGGTAAAGCACCCCCCGGGTTTCGGGCCCGCAAGGGCTCGTCCTATGCTTGTGCGGCTCCCAACGGACAGCCGTTGCGGGCGGGGACCGCCCCGGCGGTCCAAGCCCCCATCGTCTAGCGGCCTAGGACTCCGCCCTTTCAAGGCGGCAGCGCGGGTTCGAATCCCGTTGGGGGTACGTTCCACCAGCACCACCGTACGATGCAGTAACGCAAGGCCCAGTGGCGCAGTTGGTTAGCGCGTCGCCCTGTCACGGCGAAGGTCGCGGGTTCGAGTCCCGTCTGGGTCGCTCCACCATCCGGCACACCGCCGGTTCGGCCAGGTAGCTCAGTTGGTACGAGCGACCGCCTGAAAAGCGGTAGGTCGGCGGTTCGACCCCGCCCCTGGCCACAATCCCCGCAGGTCACAGCCCGTGAGCTGGTCGTTCGGGCGGGTGGGTCCAGTAACATGGCCGAGGCGTGTTCGTCCGGCCTCCTCGTCGGACGGGCGGGCCCCCTCCACATCTCTCTCCGGCGATGCGCCGTTGCCCGCCCGGTTGCCGCAGCTCGCCGCTCAGCGAGTGATCGGTCGTCCGAGCCGATGACGTAGGGTCGTCGCCCGGCTACCATCCGTCGGGGGATGGGGGGCATGCGAACGTGACGACAGCCCGGTTGAAAGGTTTCTCGGGAATGCGACTGCCACGGCGCCGCCCAGGGGGGTTAACCCGTTGGGACGTCTGGTCGTCGCCGGCTCCGGTCCTCACCATCATCCTGATCGTCGAGCTGGTCGCCGTCGGCACACTCGCAGCGAGCCTGCGGCACGGCGTCGGTCCCCTGCCGTCCTCGTGGCTGCTCACCCTGGCCGTGCTCGTGGGGGCCGGCATCGTGAGCACGGAGGCGTCACTCGGCGTCGAACGCGTCAGACGCCAGTCCGACGAGACCCCCCACATCGACCTGAGCTCGGTCTGGACGTTCGCCGCCGCCGCGCTGCTCCCGGCTCCGTTGGCGGTGGCCGTGGCCGTGCTGATCTACAGCCACATCTATGCGCGGGTGTGGCGGCGGTCGGGCGTACCCCCGCATCGCGCGTTGTTCAGCGCGGCAACCGTCGTGCTCGCCGTGGAGGCCGCCGCCGCCGTGATGCGGCTGAGCGAGCCCACGGCCCTCTTCCGTACCGTGGGCGGCCTCCTCACGGTGCTGGCCGCACTCCTCGTGTACGCCGCCGTCAACATGGTGCTGGTCGTCGGCGTGATCGTGCTGTCCGGGCCCAACCGGCGGTTCACGTCCTTCCTGCAGGTTCTCGCGCACGGTGACGACGCCGTGCTGGAGTTCGCCACGCTCTCGATGGGCGCGCTCGCCGCCTGCGCGATGGCGTCCTTCGGGGCCGCCTACGCGCTACTGGTGCTCCCGCCGCTGATCGTGCTGCACCGCACCGTCCTCGTACGCCAGCTCGAGGAGGCGGCGAGCACCGACGGCAAGACCGGCCTGCTCAACGCCGCGGCCTGGCACACCCAGGCCGGTCAGGCGCTGCGCCGCATCGAACGCGAGGGTGCCCACGCCACGGTCCTCGTCCTCGACCTCGACCACTTCAAGCAGGTCAACGACCAGTACGGCCACCTCGTGGGCGACCAGGTGCTGGCGGCCGTGGCGGAAGCCGTGCGCGCGGAGGTCCGCGACGGCGACCTCGTCGGCCGCTTCGGGGGTGAGGAGTTCGTCGTCCTCCTCCCCGGGCTCGACGGCGAGGAAGGGCACCCCGGGGCGGAGGCGGTGGCCGAACGGATCCGCCGCCGGATCAGGGGTCTGCGGGTCGACATCGCCGCACCGGTCGGCCAGGAGGTGATCGACCACCTCAGCGTGTCTATCGGGGGCGCGATGATGCCGGTCGACGGCACCGAGCTCACACAGCTGCTCGAGGTGGCCGACGCCGCGATGTACTGCGCGAAGCACGCGGGCCGCAACACCGTCCGGATGGGGCTCACCGGCTTCCCGGGGCCGGTCGGAGGGCACCGGCCGCGGCGCTCTCCGCCCCGGCACCCCTGACCTGGCGGGAATCCGCGCCCGCCGGAGCCGTGGGACGATCGGGGTCCTACCGGGCCGCCCCGCCCGCGCCGCCGAGGAACCCGACGATGCCCGTACACCCGATCAGTGACGCCGTCCGGCCCCGCCGGGCGGGCCGCCGCCCTGTCACGTCCCGGTCCGAGATCGAGCACATCGCGCTCGACCTGTTCACCGAGCGCGGCTTCGAGACCACCACCGTCGACGACATCGCGGTCGCGGCCGGAATCGGGCGTCGCACCGTCTTCCGGTACTACGCCTCGAAGAACGACATCCCGTGGGGCGCGTTCGACGAGCAGCTCGACCGGATGCGCCGCACCTTCGCCGCCCTGCCCCCGGATGTCCCGGTCATGGCGGGCGTCCGCCGTGCGGTGCTCGACTTCAACGAGGTGGATGCGCAGGAGCAGCCGTGGCACCGGCGGCGGCTACGGCTGATCCTGGGCACGCCCGCGCTCCAGGCCCACTCGACCCTGCGCTACGCCGAGTGGAGGCGGGTGGTGGCGGAGTACGCGGCGGCCCGGCTCGGCATGTCGCCCGACGAGCTGGTGCCGCAGACGGTCGGGCACGCCAGCCTGGGCGTGGCGTTGGCCGCCTACGAGCACTGGCTCACCGAGGACAACGGCGAGCTGCTGGAACTGCTCGACGTGGTCTTCCGCGCGCTGGAGCGCGGGCTCGTCCCGGAACCGGCGCGGTAGCCGGCCGGTCGCCCGCGGCTCAGCGGGTGAGCCGCTCCAGCCTGCGAGCCGTCGGCCAGCGCACCGAGTGGGCCCAACCGAGCTTCTCGAAGATTCGGATGATGCGCGCGGAGATGTCCACCTGGCCGCGCTTCACCCCGTGCCGGGCGCAGGTCGGGTCGGCGTGGTGCAGGTTGTGCCAGGACTCGCCGAACGACAGCACGGCCAGCCACCACACGTTCGCGGAACGGTCGCGCGCGGCGAAGGGACGATCGCCCACCATGTGACAGATCGAGTTGATCGACCACGTGACGTG
Source organism: Pseudonocardia xinjiangensis (assembly GCF_012911925.1). Classification (GTDB taxonomy): domain Bacteria; phylum Actinomycetota; class Actinomycetes; order Mycobacteriales; family Pseudonocardiaceae; genus Pseudonocardia; species Pseudonocardia xinjiangensis. The sequence goes on from NZ_JAAXKY010000101.1 coordinate 3,430, forward strand.
GTGCAGCACGGCGACACGCACCAGGCCGGCCCAGAACAGTGCCGTCGCGGCGCCCCACCACGACCAGCTCACGAGCCCGCCGATGAGGGCGGGAAGGCCGAGACTGGTAAGCGTCAGCAGGACGAAAAGGCGGTCGACGGCCGCGATGTCGGGGTCGGCGAGGAGGTCGGGGGCGAAGCGGCGCGCATTGGTGCGGTCTCGTTGCAACAGCCAGCCCATGTGCGAGTGCCAGAATCCGCGGGCCACCGCCGCGGGCCCGGTGCCGAACAACCACGGGGAGTGCGGGTCGCCGTCCTTGTCGGAGAACGCATGGTGGCGCCTATGGTCGGCCACCCACCCGACCACGCTGCCCTGGAAGGCGATACTCCCGGCCACCGCGAGCGCGATCCGCAACGGTCGTGCGGCCTTGAACGAGCCGTGTGTGAAGTAGCGATGGAACCCGACGGTGATGCCGAGACCGCTCAGGACGTAGAAGGCCGATGCGATGCCGACGTCGAGCCAGGTCAGTCCCCAGCCCCAGGCCAGCGGCACCGCGGCCGCGAGGGCCAGCAGCGGCAGGACCATGAACGCGATGACGAGGGCCTGTTCGGTGTCCGACTTGCGGCCGTCGGTGAGGGGGGCCGTGCCGGCCGACGGGCGTTCCTGCAGCACAGGGGGCATGAGCATCCTTCGCTTCGACGACAGGGAGAGCCCGCTGCCGTGGCCCGGGCCTTGTTCCGCCGCTTCGGCGGGGAACGGTGGCCGGACCGGATTCGCGAGCGCAGATCACGGTACGGCAACGACCGGCTTCTTCTCCTGTCGTGGAACAGATGGCCCGGATCGAGTTCTTCGGGGTGAGGGGCCTCCGTGATAGGTTCTGCCGCGGTTGCAGTCGTGTCTTCCTCGATCGTTGTGAAGCGTCCGTGGAGAGTGACGGTGGGCTTCACAGGCGATCGAGAGGTTTCAACGTTCGTCGGTGTTCCCGTGCAGCCCCCGGTCGGCACAGTGTCGGTCGGGTCCGCTTCACGTATGGAGAACAGGTATGCCGCAGGGCACCGTCAAGTGGTTCAACGCCGAGAAGGGCTTCGGCTTCATCGCGACCGACGACAACGGCCCGGACGTCTTCGTCCACTACTCGGCCATTCAGTCGGACGGCTTCCGCACGCTGGAAGAGAACCAGCGCGTCTCGTTCGAGGCGAGCCAGGGCGCCAAGGGGCCGCAGGCCGACACGGTCCGCCCCATCTGAGAGAAGCCCTCTCGATCGAAGCTTCGGTGCCGGCGTCCCTCATGGGGCGCCGGCACCGGCGTTTTCCAGGGGCGTTGTCACCGGCCCGCTGCCCACGCGGCCGTGCGGGCCACCCCGTCGTCGACACCGAGGGGTGAGAAGCCCAGCGCCCGGGCACCGGCGTCGTCCACGCGCACGGGCGGCAGGTGCCCGTACACCTCCGAGCGGCGGGCGAAGGTGTCGGCGTCCTCCCCGAGCGAGGAGCCCGGCGGCAGGACCTGCACCCGTCGGCCACCGACGTGGTCGGCGAAGGAGTGCAGCACCCGCCCGAACGTCGCGATCTCGCCGCACAGCACGTACCGCCTGCCCGGCTCTCCGTGCTCCAGCGCGAGCAGGTGCCCGGCCGCCGCGTCCTCGGCGAGGACCCATCCCACGGCGGCGTCCACCACGGCAGGCACCTCGCCGCGAGCGGCCGCGAGGAACAGGCTGTTGTAGGAGAACGGTCCGAGCGGGCTCGGCCCGTAGATGCTCACGGGGTTGACGACGACCGCGCCCAGACCGTCGGCCGCCGCGGCGAGCACCAGCTCCTCGGCCGCGGCCTTGGTGGCGGAGTAGGGGTCGGTGAGGGCAGGCGGCGCGGACGGCGTCTCCGCCACCAGCCCGGTCGCGTCGATCACCGCGGCGCTGCTGCTGGTGTAGACGAAGCGCCGTACCCCCGCATCCACCGCGGCGGCGAGCACCGACCGGGTGCCCTCGATGTTGGCGATGCGGGCGCGCTCCAGCGAGCTCTCCACGGAACCGGCGACGTGCAGCACGCCGTCGCAGCCGCGGACGGCCCGCCGCACCGCCTCCGCATCGGCCAGGTCGCCCATCACGACGTCGACCTCGGCGGGCAGGAGGTCCGCCGCCTTCGTCGCGTCCCGCACGAGGACACGGACCTCGTGGCCTTCCCGCACGGCCAGCTCGAGCAGGGCACTCCCCAGATATCCGGTGGCACCGGTGACCATCAGCACCCGGCCATCGTCGCAGCCGCTGGTCGACGGCCACCGGTAGATCATGACCGAGCACACGACGCAGCCGCCGTCAATCCTCCGACGCCAACCGGTCACCCGTCGTTCACCGAGCGTGGATCAGGAGGTCCACGAAAGTGTGCCCGCTCGTCTCGGCGGTCGGCTCGGTCATCGCTATGGGCTCTCCAATGCGTGTCCGAGCCGTCATGCTCAGTGTTGAGACTCACAGAGACACGCCATACGGGCTGGCTCCACAGACACATCGGAGGTTGTAGATGCCGGGCTGGGACAGCTATCGCGCGGTGTACGGCGCGGAGCTGCGCGCGGCGGCGCGGGAGTTCGTCGACCACGGATGGGTGGTGGTGGAGCAGTCGCCCACGTCGCTCCTGTTGGTCACGGGCACCGCGCTCGACGTCCTCGAGGTACCGGCGGCGTGGGGCCGGCAGGTGTGCGCCCAGCTGCGCGATGCGGGGTCGGTGGTGCCGGTGGCGGCCACCCCCACCGGGTCGTGGTGGTTCCCGGTCACGCCGGGCGCCGTGCTCCCCGCGGAGCTTCGCGACATCGAGGGCGTCGTCCTCCACACCGCGGGTGCCGCGGTGCTGGCGCCGCCGTCCCAGGTGCCCGACGGGTGGGTCCACTGGCGCGTCGCGCCGGCACTCACCGGTTACCGGGTGCCCGCAGCAGGCCTGATCGTGCACGCCGCCGTCGACGTCGTTCGATGGCGGGCCGACCGTGAACCGCACCCGGGCGCCCAGCGGCCCGCCGGTGCGGTGGCGGTCGGGATGCGGTTCTGACCGGACCGCGAAACCGGCCCCCGGTTCACCCCCGCTGACGCGGCTCATCGCGCCGCGCCGGGGGGACCGGGACCGCCGGTGGTGCGGCGCCCGAGGGTGCATCTCCCGCTGTGGGAGGTCCCTCGCCGAGCGGCCGCACCACGAACGTGGCCGGGGTCGGTGGAACACCATCGACCCCGGCCAGACCCACGCCTGCGCCGCGGTTGCGCCGGAGCAGCGGGTCCGGCTGCCGTTTCGGACAACACGTGTACGGGTGTGCGGGCACTATGGGTGCGTGCAGATCTCGGAGACCCCCGCGTCGGATGCGTCGGCGCCGGGCGCACAGCGCCCCGCGGGCCTGCGACCGGTCGTCGAGGTCGGTCTCGGCTTCGGCCGGATCGACGCGGCGACGAGGGCGCGCGACCTGCAACGGATGAAGCTCTTCGCCACCGGGCTGCTGCTGATCGCCACGGTCGTCTTCCTGCTCTCGCGCTGGTGGGAGGTCAACGACGGGCCGGCCTGGATCGGGTACGTCCGGGCCACGGCAGAGGCCGGGATGGTCGGCGCGCTGGCCGACTGGTTCGCCGTCACGGCGCTCTTCCGGCGTCCGCTCGGCCTGCCGATCCCGCACACCGCGATCATCCCCACGAAGAAGGACATGATCGGCGACAGCCTCGGCGACTTCGTCGGGGAGAACTTCCTGTCCGAGGACGTGGTGCGCGACAAGATCGCCCGCGTCGAGGTGTCCTCGCGGGTGGGGGCGTGGATCGGCCAGGAGGCCAACGCGGACCGCATCACGGCCGAGCTCGCCACCGCCGCCCGTGGGGTCGTCACCGTCCTGCGCGACGAGGACGTGCAGGAGGTGATCGAGCAGATCCTCGTCCCGAAGCTGATGGAGCGTCCGATCGGTCCCCCGCTCGGCACGGTGCTGCAGGGGGTGCTGGCCGACGGGTCGCACCGCCGCCTCGTCGACCTGGTGTGCGACCGCGCCTACGACTGGGTCACCGCCAACCACGACATGGTGCTGCGGATCGTGCACGAGAGGGCCCCCGCGTGGTCGCCGCGGTTCGTGGACGACCTCATCGCCGACCGCGTCTTCCTCGAGGTCCAGAACTTCGCCTGGGCCGTGAAGACCGATCCCGAGCATCCGTTGCGCCAGGCCGTCGACACGTTCCTCGTGGAGTTCGCGTCCGACCTGCAGAGCGACCCGGACACCATCGAGCGCGCCGAGCGCATCAAGCACCAGATCATCGGGCACCCGGACGTGCAGAAGTTCATCGGCCAGGCGTGGGGCACGGTGAAGACCATGATCCTCGACGCCGCGGCCGACCCGTCGAGCGCGCTGCGCGCCCGGGTGCGCTCCGGGCTCGTCGCACTCGGCACCCGGCTGAGCACGGACCCCGATCTGCGGGGCAAGGTCGACGGCTGGCTCGCCCAGGCGGCGGGCTACGTCGTCCGGCACTACCGCGCGGAGATCACCACGCTGATCACCGACACCGTCGAGCGCTGGGACGCGCAGGAGACGTCGCGCAAGATCGAGCTGCAGGTGGGCCGGGACCTGCAGTTCATCCGGATCAACGGCACCGTCGTGGGCGCCCTCGCCGGGCTCGTGATCTACACGGTCGGCCAGTTGGCCTTCGGGTCGTGAACGGGGTCGTCCGCGCCGTCACCCGACCGCCGTCCCGACCGCCAGGCCCAGCCAGGCCGCGGCCAGGCCGGCCAGTACTGAGCCGATGGCGTTGAGCGCCGCGTAGCGTCCGCGGCCGCGTTCGGCCAGCTCCACCGTCTCGGCGCCGAAGGTGGAGTAGGTGGTGAGCGCACCGCAGAAGCCGGTGCCCACCAGTGCCGTGACGGCGGGGGAGGCGGCGGCGCCGACCACCAGCCCGAGCAGCGCCGAGCCCACCACGTTCACGATGAACGTGCCCCACGGCAGGGTGGCGCCGTAGCGCAGCCGCAGCACCCGGTCGGTCAGGTAGCGCAGGGGCGCCCCCACCGCGGCGCCGAGCACCACCAACAGCGCGGTCACCGGTGGCTCGTAGGCAGGCGCGGCCCGCCCAGACCGATCCAGGTGGCGGCGAGCGCACCGAGCAGCGTGCCGCCGACGTAGACGGCCACGGAACCGGCGCTCCCGTGCTGCACCAGCCGCACCGCGTCCACCGCGTAGCCGGAGAACGTGGTGAACCCGCCGAGCACGCCCGTGCCCAGGAACGGACGCAGCAGGTGGTGCCGGTGCCGCCGGGCCACCGCCGCGATCAGCAGGCCGATCAGCAGGCAGCCCACGACGTTGATCGTCAGCGTGGCCCACGGGACGGCTCCGAGCCGCGTGGGCCAGGCCAGCCCCACACCCCAGCGGGCCAAGGCCCCGAGCACGCCGCCTGCTGACACCGCCGCGAGTACGGGGCCCTGGCCGGCGAGCACGGGCGTCTGTTCCACAGCAGGATCCTCCCCCGTGGCGAGTCGTCCTGCTCGCGACTGTGGCCCACCTCGCTGCCAGCGCAAGCACAGTGCTTGCAACAGCTAGCGCTCCGGCGTAAGGTCGGATCGACGGAACAGGGGTGAGCAAGATGTCAGCGCCGAGGGAGCCGTCCCCGAAGCCCGAAGGGCCCGGGGAGCGCGTCGGCCACGCGGTCGAGCAGGTCGGCCAGGTCGTCGAGCAGGCAGGTCTGGCCGTCGGTCAGGCCGTCGACGACATCGGCAGCTACATCCGTAGCCAGCGGGAGGGCGCGCAGGTGTCGCTGCGTCAGCTCGCCCGCACCGCCGGCGTCAGCAATCCCTACCTCAGCCAGATCGAGCGGGGGCTGCGCAAGCCGTCGGCCGAGATCCTGCAGCAGATCGCGAAGGGCCTGCGGATCTCCGCGGAGGCCCTGTACGTGAAGGCCGGGATTCTCGACGAGAAGCAGGCGAGCGACGTCGCCGACGCCGTGCTCGCCGATCCGACACTGACCGAGCGCCAGAAGCAGGTGCTCCTGGACGTCTACCAGTCCTTCCGGCGGCAGAACGACGAGCCCGTAGTCCCCCGCCCCGCAACCGAACCATCCTGACCACGAGGAGTGATCATCATGCCCGTGTCGCTACCGACCGCCGCGGACGTGCGCAAGGCACGTGAGCAGGCCGCCAAGTCCGCCGCCGAGCGGGCCGAGGCCGCACGTACCCCGCTGCTGGCCGTCCTGGGCGCAGGCGAGCTCGCCGTCACCGCGGTGTCCAAGGCCGCCGAGACGGCCCGCGCCCGCGCCGTCGTGGCCCGCACCCGCGCCACCGCACAGGCCGAGGACGTCCAGAACCGCGTCGCCGAGCTGCCGCAGCGCCTCAACTCCGAGGAGCTGCGCAAGACGGTCGCCGAGCTGCGCGTGCAGGCCGAGCAGGCCTACGCGGGCTTCGCCGAGCGCGGGGAGAAGACCTGGGGCCGCATCCGCAAGCAGCCGCAGGTGGAGCAGGCCCTCGCCACGTTCGGGTCCTACACCGAGAAGCTCGACGCGCGCGTCGACGACCTGGTGGACGACGCCCGGGACGCCGCGACGAAGGCTCTGGCCACGGTCACCACGCAGACCCGGTCCACCGGTGAGCGGGTGGCGCGCGCCAGCCAGCGCATCAGCGGCCGGGCCGCCGAGACCGTCACCGACGTCACCGGCGACGCGTCGAAGGCCGTGGCCCAGGCCGGCACCGGGGCGGCCGGGGTGATCACCGAAGCCGGCACCGAGGTGGCCCACGACACCCGCAGTGCCACCCGGAAGGCGGCCAACCGCACGGCTCCGGTGGAGGCGCCGAAGCCCGCGGCGCGCAAGCCCGCCCCGCGCCGTACCGGCTCGACGAACGGCACCGGTCCCAAGAGCTGACCGAATGGGAGCGGTCCTGCCGCATCCGAAGAGCGCCCCCGGGGTCCGGTTACTCCTCGGGGGCGCTTCGTCGTCGGGGTCCGGGGTAGGCTGCCGGTGTGAGCCTGCTGTATGACCTCGATGACTGGGTTCTGTGGGCGCTGTGGCTGCTGGCCATCCCGGTGGGTGCCTACGCCTTCATCCACGCCCTGATGCAGCGCGCCGACGCCTTCACGGCCGCCGACAAGCTCACCAAGCCGGCGTGGCTGGGCATCACGGGTGCCAGCGTGCTGGTTCTCGTCGTCTTCCAGGGCGGCCCGCGGAGCAGCGGCACGCTGTTCTGGCTGGCCGCGCTCGTAGCCGTGCTCGTGTACATCGTCGACGTCAAACCCGCCGTGGTCGGCGTGCAGGGTGGCGGTCAGCGCTGGTGAGTGCCTGGTCCGTACTGGGCTCGCTGCACGCAGTCCCCGCGCTCGACCGTCCCGACCTGCTGGGTGAACCCGTCGCCCACGCGCTCAAGGTGCTCGACCCGGCCGATGCCGCGCTGGTCGGCGTCGCGGAGATCGATCCCGGCCTGGCCGACACGGCCGCGTTCTGCGAGGCCTACGGCTCCCCGCTCGACGGCTCCGCCAACTGCGTCGTGGTGGCCGGCCGCCGCGGCGAGACCGTCAGCTACGCGGCGTGCCTGGTGCTGGCCACCACCCGGGCCGACGTCAACGGCCTCGTCCGCAAGCGCCTGAACGCGCGCAAGGCCTCGTTCGCTCCGATGGACGACGCCGTCGCCATCACCGGCATGGAGTACGGCGGCATCACGCCGATCGGCCTGCCGGACGACTGGCCGGTGCTCGTCGACGCCGCGGTGGCGGCGGCCCCGGCCGTGGTGATCGGCAGCGGGGTGCGGCACTCGAAGCTCGCGCTGCCCGGCGCGCTCGCGGCCCGGCTCCCTGGCGCAGAGGTGGTCGACGGCCTCGGGCGTTGAGTCGCTCTTGCTCAATCTTCCTGCGTTCGCTCATGGCGGACTTACTTGAACGCTGGAATTCCAACAACGGTGTAAGCGTTGACCGGGGCATGACAGAGACGCTGAAGCTGCCGGTGCTTCCGCTCGCCGACTCGGTGGTGCTGCCCGGCATGGTGGTTCCCGTCCGGCTCGAGGAGCCGGAGATCCAGGCAGCGGTCGATGCAGCGAACAGCGGTATCGATGCCGGCTCCGCCGGCGCTGCGCCTGGTGATCGCAAGGTTCTGGTCGTCCCACGCCTCGACGGCAAGTACGCCGCCGTGGGCACGATCGCCGTCCTCGAGCAGGTCGGCAGGCTCCCCAGCGGGGAGCGGGCGGCCGTGGTGCGCGGCGAGGGTCGTGCGCAGATCGGGTCCGGCGTCACCGGTCCCGGCGCCGCCCTGTGGGTGGAGGCGACCCCGATCCCCGAGCAGCCCGTCACGGGCAAGGCGACCGAGCTCGCCAAGGAGTACAAGGCACTGGTCGTCGGGATCCTGCAGCAGCGCGGCGCGTGGCAGGTCATTGACTCGGTGCAGCAGATCACCGACCCCGGACAGCTCGCCGACACCGCCGGCTGGGCGTCCTACCTCGACCTGGACCACAAGGCCCAGCTGCTCGCCGAGACCGACACGGTCAAGCGGCTCGAGCTGCTGATCGAATGGACCCGCGAGCACGTCGCCGAGCAGGAGATCTCCGAGAAGATCTCCAACGACGTCCGCGAGGGCATGGAGAAGACCCAGCGCGAGTTCCTGCTGCGCCAGCAGCTGGCCGCGATCCGCAAGGAGCTGGGGGAGGACGAGCCCGAGGGGGCCGACGACTACCGCACCCGTGTGGAGAACGCCGACCTGCCCGAGCACGTGCGCAAGGCGGCGCTGACCGAGGTCGGCAAGCTGGAGCGGGCGTCGGACCAGAGCCCGGAGTCGGGCTGGATCCGCACCTGGCTGGACACCGTCCTCGACATCCCGTGGACCACGACCACCGAGGACACCGACGACCTCGTGGCCGCCCGGGCGATCCTCGACGCCGACCACGCAGGGCTCGACGACGTCAAGGAGCGGCTGATCGAGTTCCTGGCCATCCGGGCCCGTCGCAACCGCCGCGGTCTCGACAAGGTCGGCGGCCGTGGGTCCGGTGCGGTGCTGTCGCTGGTCGGTCCGCCCGGCGTCGGCAAGACGTCGCTGGGTGAGTCGGTCGCACGGGCGCTGGGCCGCAAGTTCGTGCGCGTCGCCCTCGGTGGCGTCCGCGACGAGGCCGAGATCCGGGGCCACCGGCGCACCTACGTCGGCGCGCTGCCCGGCCGGATCGTCCGGGCCATCCGGGAGGCCGGCGCGATGAACCCCGTCGTGCTGCTCGACGAGATCGACAAGGTCGGCAGCGACTTCCGCGGTGACCCGACCGCGGCGCTGCTCGAGGTGCTCGACCCGGCGCAGAACCACACGTTCCGCGACCACTACCTCGAGGTCGACCTCGACCTGTCCGACGTGCTGTTCCTCGCCACCGCCAACGCCTACGACACCATCCCCGGCCCGCTGCTGGACCGCATGGAGGTCGTGACGCTCGACGGCTACACCGAGGCGGAGAAGGTCGCCATCGCGCGCGACCACCTGCTGCCCCGGCAGATCGAGAAGGCCGGCCTGGAGCCGTCCGACGTGGAGTTCTCCGAGGTCGCGCTCGGCATGATCGCCGCCGAGTACACGCGTGAGGCGGGTGTGCGGCAGCTGGAGCGGGGCCTCGCCAAGGTCCTGCGGAAGGTCGCCGTGCAGGTCGACTCGTCGGATGTCGAGCGTCCCGTGCACATCGACGCGGACGCGCTGGTGGGCTACCTCGGCAGGCCGAAGTTCACGCCGGAGTCGGCGGAGCGGACCTCCGTGCCGGGCGTCGCGACCGGTCTCGCCGTCACCGGCGCCGGTGGGGACGTGCTGTTCATCGAGGCCACCTCGATGGAGGGCGAGCCGGGGCTGACCGTGACCGGCCAGCTCGGTGACGTCATGAAGGAGTCGGTGTCGATCGCGCTGAGCTACCTGCGGTCCCGCGGGCTGGCCGGTGACCTGGCCTCGCGCAAGCTGCACATCCACGTGCCGGCGGGCGCGGTGCCGAAGGACGGCCCGAGCGCCGGGATCACGATGACCACGGCGCTGGCGTCGCTCGCGAGCGGGCGGCCGGTGAAGTCGTCGGTCGGGATGACCGGCGAGGTCACGCTGCAGGGCAAGGTCCTGCCGATCGGTGGGGTCAAGCAGAAGCTGCTGGCCGCTCACCGGGCCGGGCTGACCGACGTGATCATCCCGAAGCGCAACGAGCCCGACCTCGACGACCTGCCGGAGTCGGTGCGCGGTGAGCTGCGGGTGCACCCGGTGTCCGACGTGGCCGACGTCCTGGAGCTGGCCCTGGAGCCCGCCCCGGTGGCCGTCGCCGCCTGATCCGTACTGCCCGGAACGGGTGGTCGCGAACAGCGACCACCCGTTTCGTGTGTCTCGCCCGAAGTGCAATGGGGGCCGCGTCAGCGGAAGACCACCGTCTTGTTCGCGTGTACCAGCACCCGGTCCTCCAGGTGCCAGCGCAGGCCGCGGGCCAGGACGAGGCGTTCGATGTCGCGGCCACGGCGGACCATGTCGGCAGCGGTGTCGCTGTGGTCCACGCGGATCACGTCCTGCTCGATGATGGGGCCGGCGTCCAGGTCGGGCGTGACGTAGTGGCAGGTGGCGCCGATCAGCTTCACCCCGCGGGCGTAGGCCTGGTGGTACGGACGGGCGCCGACGAACGACGGCAGGAAGCTGTGGTGGATGTTCAGCGCCCGCCCGAGCCACGCCCGGCACAGCTCGGGCGGAAGGATCTGCATGAAGCGGGCGAGCACGATCGCGTCGGGGTCGTGCTGCTCGACCAGCTCGCGGAGCTCGTCGAAGGCCTTCTCCTTGTCGCGGGCGTAGCGGCCGTTGCCCGGTGGCGGGAACTCGACGTGGTGGAACGGCACCCCGTGCGCCCGCACGATGTCGCCGAGCTCCCCGTGGTTGCCGATCACGGCGTCGAGCTGCACGGGGAGCTCCCGGGCTGCGACGCGGCCGAGCAGGTCGTGCAGGCAGTGCGCCTCCCGGGTCACCAGGAGAACGGCCCGCTTGGGGATCCCGGTGTCGGTGACCGTCCAGGTGGTCTCCCCGCCCAGCTCGGCGGCCACCTCGGCGAAGCGGGCGCGCAGCTCGTCGGCGCCGAAGGGCAGTGAGCCGGCCCGCACGACCTGCCGGGTGAAGAACCAGCCGCTGTCCGGGTCGGAGTGGTAGCCGGCCTCCACGATCCAGCCGCCCGCGTCGGCGAGGAAACCGGCGATCCTGGCCACGATCCCGGTGGTGTCGGGACAGCTCAGGCTGATCACGTAACGCTGCTCGGCGATCGCATCCACAGCCGCATGGTGCACTGTGGTGGACCACATGTCTCCGGCCCGGGGCTGCGGGCGCATGCTGGAACCGTGACAACACGGGCGACCGAGACCGACGACACGGTCCGCACTCGTCGGCGCGCAGTGGCCGCGATGACCTTCGCCACCGGCGTGATCATCGCGAACAACTACTACGCCCAACCGCTCGAGGACGCCCTCGCCGAGGCGTTCCACGCGTCCACGTCGCAGATCGGCCTGATCCTCACGCTCATCCAGCTCGGCTACGCGCTCGGGCTCGCCACCCTCGTCCCGCTGGGTGACCTGCTGGAGCGCCGCAGGCTCGTCGTCACGATGCTGTCGGTGACCGTGGCCGGCATGGTGGTGGTCGCAGTGGCCCCGACGCTGGCCGTGCTCGGGGCGGCGGCCACGCTGGTCGGGATCACCACGGTGGCCGCGCAGATCCTCGTGCCCTTCGCCGCGCACCTCGCGCCCGAGGGCCAGCAGGGCAAGATGGTCAGCACCGTGATGAGCGGGCTCCTGATCGGCGTGCTGATCTCTCGTGTCGTGGCCGGACTGGTGTCACAGGTGCTCGGGTGGCGTGCCGTCTTCGTCCTCGGGGCCGTCCTCACCGCGGTGGCGGTGGTGCTGCTGTGGCGGGCACTCCCGGTGCTGCCTCCCACCACGAGGATGCGCTACGGCGCGCTGCTGCGCTCCGTGGTCGCGCTGGTGCGCGAGGAGCCGGTGCTGCGCTGGCGGGTGGTCTACAGCGCGTCCAGCTATGCCGCTTTCGGTGCTCTGTGGACCAGCATCGGCTTCATGCTCGCGGCCCCGCCGCACCACTTCGACCAGGGTGTCATCGGGCTGTTCGCCCTGTTCGGGGTGGCCGGAGCGGCGGCTGCCCGGTTCGCGGGCCGGCTCGCCGACCGGGGCTGGGCGCACTACGCCGTCGGCGGGTTCCTCGCCGTCTCGGTGCTGTCCTGGGCGGCCATCGCCCAGGGTGCCGGCCCGGGGGTGGGCTCGCTGGTGGCGCTCGCGATCGGGCTGCTCCTGTTCGACCTCGGCGTGCAGGGCGTGCACGTGAGCAACCAGACGATCGTCTACGCCCTGCGTCCCGACTCCCGCAGCCGGATCAACTCCGCGTACATGACGATCTACTTCCTCGGTGGCGCGCTGGGGAGCGGCCTGTCGGCCACGTTCTATGCGAGCCACGGGTGGGCGGGCGTGTCGGTGCTCGGCGCGGTGCTCCCCGCGATCGGTCTGGTGTTCTGGTTCGTGGACACCGCGCTGCGGCGCCGGGCGGTCAGTGTCGCTGCGCGAGCCACTCCCGCGTGAACTCCGCCTCCATGTCGAACAGCTCCCCGACCCGGTTGACCACGATCCCCTCGACCGTGCTGCCGATCAGCGGCACCTTGACGGTGACGTCGATGCGCATGAGCAGCTCGCTGCTGCTGCCGGTGTCGTGCAGGCGCATCCCGCCCGCCGCCGACGCCGGCGTGCCGTGGATCGTCACCGCCACCGTGGCGGCGTAGCTGCCGGGGCCCTGCTGCTTCCAGCTCTCGTCGCGCTCGATGGTGATGTCGCCGGGCAGCACGGTGCGGATCACGGCCGGCATGTCCTTCGGGTCGAGCCCGTGCCGCAGCCGGTAGTGCACGCCGTCCGGGTCGACGTGGTGCTCCAGGAGCGCAGCGCCCGGGCCGCCGATCCGCGCCAGCCGCGCACGCAGATAGTCGGGGTCCACCATCGCGGCGTAGACCTCGTCGGCGGGATACGGCCACGTGGACCGGTAGTCGAACTGCCGGGACATGGAGGCAGGCTACCGTTTACTCCCGTGTCGGTACCTGATGTGGCCACCCGGCTCGCCCCGTTCACCACTCTGCGGCTCGGCGGACCGGCCCGCTCGGTCGTGGCCGCGGCCTCCGCCGCAGCCGTGGTCGACGCCCTGCGCAGCGCCGACGTCGCCGGCGAGCCGGTGCTCCTGCTCGGCGGCGGCTCGAACGTCGTGATCGCGGACGAGGGGTGGCCGGGCACCGTGGTGCGGGTCACCAGCACCGGACGCGCCGTGGAGCGCCGGGACGACGGGTCCGTGCTGCTCACCGTCGAGGCGGGCGAGGACTGGGACGAGGTCGTGGCCGCCTCGGTGGCCGACGGGCTCGGCGGGCTCGAGTGCCTGTCCGGCATCCCCGGCCGCACCGGTGCGACACCGGTGCAGAACGTCGGCGCGTACGGCGTGGAGATCGCCGAACTGCTGGTCGACGTCGACCTCTACGACCGCCGCGCCGGCGTCGTCCGCGAGCACGTGCCCGCTGCGGAGCTGGGGCTGGGGTACCGCACGAGCTCGCTCAAGGGCCGCGACGACGCCATCGTGCTGCGGGTCCGGTTCGTGCTGTCCGCTGACGGTGCGAGCGCACCGATCCGCTACCCGGAGCTCGCCGGTGCGCTCGGGGTGGAGCCCGGCTCGCGGGTGCCCGCCGCGGCCGCCCGGGAGGCGGTGCTCGGGCTGCGTGCGGGCAAGGGCATGGTGCTCGATCCCGCCGACCACGACACCTGGAGCGCCGGCTCGTTCTTCACCAACCCCGTGCTCCCGGAGGCCGACGCGCCGGGCGACGGGCCGCGCTGGACCGCCGGACCAGGGCTGGTCAAGCTCCCGGCCGCGTGGCTGATCGAGCAGGCCGGGTTCCGCCGCGGGCATCCCGGCCCCGGCGGCCGCGTGGCCCTGTCGGGCAAGCACGTACTGGCCCTCACCAACCGGGGCGACGGCACCACGGCCGACCTCCTCGTGCTGGCCCGTGAGGTGCGCGACGGGGTGCGCGAGCGGTTCGGCATCGACCTGGTGGCGGAGCCGGTGCTGATCCACTGCCGGTTCTGAGGCGCGCGTACGCTCCGTCCGGAGCAGCGTCGGGGGGCAACCGGGCCGGTGTTCGGACGTCTCTCACTGCGGGAAGTGCTGTGAGGGGAATCAAAGCATGAAGAGGCTCTTGCTGGTTTTGGCTGTCGTGCTGGTCGGCTCGCTGGGCGTGGTCACCGCCGCCACCGCCGCCGGCCGCCAGAACCAGACGGCGCCGGCCGCAACTCCGCCGCCGTCGGTCGAAGCGCCGCAGCAGATCGTCGCTCCGGTGGCTGCGATCGGCTACGAGCCGGCTCCCGGCTCGGACACCACCAACCCCACGGGCACGGCCACCGTGACCGTCCAGAAAGGCGTCTTCGACCGCGTCACGCTGACCGGTCCGAAGGGCAAGGCGGTCAAGGGCGCGTTCAACGCCGACCGCACGAGCTGGACCACCAGCGACCGGCTCGCCTACGGCACGTCCTACACGTGGGCCGGCTCGGCCAAGGGGGTCGACGGCAAGTCGGTGCCGCTGGAGGGCTCGTTCTCCACCCTGACGCCCGCGAAGACCGTGCGCGGCACGCTGAACATCGGTGACGGCAAGACGGTCGGGGTCGCGGCGCCGGTGCGCGTCCAGTTCAACGGCCACGTCGCCGACCGGGCCGCTGCCGAACACGCCCTGTCGGTCACCACGTCGGTGCCCGTGCAGGGCTCGTGGGGCTGGCTGCCCGACGAGGGCGGCGGCTCCCGCGTCGACTGGCGCCCGAAGAAGTACTGGCCGAGCGGCACCACCGTCACCGTCAAGGCGAAGCTGTTCGGCGTGGCCTACGGCCAGGGCGCCTACGGTGCCGCCGACGTCACCTCCACCTTCCAGATCGGGCGCTCGCAGATCGTGAAGGCCGACGTCAACAGCCACCGCATGATCGTGATTCGGGACGGGCAGCAGGTCGCCGACTACCCGGCGAGCTACGGCCTCGGGACCGACCCCAACCGCAACACCCGGTCCGGCATCCACGTGGTCAGCGAGAAGTTCACCGACAAGCGGATGGTCAGCCAGCAGTACGGCTACGACACCGTCGAGAAGTGGGCCGTCCGGATCAGCAACAACGGCGAGTTCGTCCACGCCAACCCGGCGTCGGCGGCGGCGCAGGGTTCGGAGAACGTCACCCACGGCTGCGTCAACCTGTCGATCGACAACGCCAAGGCCTACTACGACACGGCGCTCTACGGCGACCCGGTCGAGGTCACGGGCACACCGGTCCAGCTCTCCGCCAAGGACGGCGACATCTGGGACTGGACGCTGAGCTGGGACAAGTGGCAGGCACTCTCCGCCCTCTGAATGTCTGGGAAACCAGGACGGTTGCCGCTCGGCTCGCCCGGGTACGCGCCCGCATGCGTCCCGACGAGCTGAGCGACCAGACGGCCACCCGAGCCGAGCCCCTTCCCGAGGAGCGGGCGGCCGAGCAGGGCGGCGAGGACCGCGGTGCGGAGGCCGCCGAGATCCTGCGCGACTCCGAGGAGCGCGTCGCGGGAGCGGTGGAGGGCAACGCGCCGGGCGACGCCGCCGACGAGCACCGCCCGTCCGAGGAGACCGCCACCCCGTGACCGGGCTACCGGCCGCCCGCAGATGAGCGGCGCACCGCCACGGTGTCCCGCACCGTGGTGCGGATGCGGTACAGGCTGGTGGTCGCCGTGATGTAGAGGGTGCGCCCGTCGTCGCCCCCGAAGCACAGGTTGGCCACCGTCTCCGGCACGCGCACCTGCTCCACGCGCTCGCCACTGGGGGCGAACACCTGCACCGAGTCGCCGCTGGACGACCAGACGTTCCCGGTCTCGTCGACGCGGATGCCGTCGGGCAGACCGGGGTTCACCTCGACGAACTCGCGGCCGTTCTTGCACAACCGCCCGTCGAACACGTCGTAGCAGTGGATCGAGTGTCCTCCGGGCCGGTTCGGATCCCGGACGCCGTTCGGTGGCGCCACGCCGGAGTCGGCCACGTAGAGCAGCGACTCGTCGGGGGAGAACGCGAGCCCGTTGGGCATCTCGACGTCGATGACGACCGGGGTGACGGACCCGTCGCGCGGGTCGAACCGGAACACGAAGTGGTCGCCGTACTCCAGCTCACCGGGGTGGCCCTCGTCCGGCTTCCGGATCCCG
Source organism: Pseudonocardia xinjiangensis (assembly GCF_012911925.1). GTDB lineage: Bacteria > Actinomycetota > Actinomycetes > Mycobacteriales > Pseudonocardiaceae > Pseudonocardia > Pseudonocardia xinjiangensis. The sequence continues at coordinate 19,571 of NZ_JAAXKY010000101.1, forward strand.
TAGGAGGGGTCGGTGAACCAGATGGTGCCGTCGCTCTTGACGATCACGTCGTTCGGTGAGTTGAACGGGACTCCTGCCCAGCGGTCGACGACGACCTCGACGAGCCCGTCCCGCTCCCGTTCCACCGCACGCCTGCCGTGGGAGCACTGGAGCACCGAGCCGTCGAGGTCGAGCGTGCGGCCGTTGGTGAACTCCACGTCCTCGCGGTGGACGCGCAGCTCACCGGAGTCCTCCGAGAACTCGAGGATCCGGTTGTTCGGGATGTCGCTGAAGCGCAGCGTCCGGCTCTCCGCGAGCCACACCGGCCCCTCGGCCCAGACGGTTCCCGAGGCCACCTTCTCCAGCACGCCGTCCGGTTCGACGAGCACCGTCAGCCCTCCCGGTTCATCCGTGTGGCGCTCGCCTGGTTGCGAGGCTTGAGGACGATCTGGTCGATGTTCACGTTGCTCGGCCGGGTGGCGGCGAACGCGACCACGTCGGCCACGTCATCGGGCGTGAGTGCCTCGATGCCGCGGTACACCCCGGCCGCCCGCTCCGCGTCGCCGTCGAAGCGCACGAGGGAGAACTCGGTCTCCACCAGTCCGGGCAGGACCTCGGTGAGCCGCACCGGCTGTCCGAGCAGCTCACCGCGCAGCGTCCGGTGCAGCATCGCCTGGGCGTGCTTGGCCCCCGTGTAGCCGGCCCCGTTGTCGTAGGGCTCCAGCGCCGCGATCGAGGTGACGGTGATGATGTGCCCGTCGCCGGAGGCGATCAGCGCGGGCAGCAGCGCCTGCGTGACCCGCAGGGTGCCGATCACGTTGGTCTCGAACATCCAGCGCCAGTTCTCCTCGTCGGCCTCCGCCACGGGCTCCATGCCCTTGGCGCCGCCGGCGTTGTTGACCAGCAGCCGGCAGTCCGGCACGGCCGCGGCGAACGCGGAGACGGATTCGGAGTCGGTGACGTCCAGGCGCACCGCGGTGCCGTCGATCTCGGCGGCGATCTCGGCGCACCGGTCGGTGCGCCGGGCGCCCAGCACCACGTGGAAGCCTGCCTTCGCGAGGGCCCGGGCCGTGGCGGCTCCGATGCCGGAGCTGGCCCCGGTGACGACGGCGGTGGGTCGATCGGTCATGGGTCGAGCCTAGTGCGGTGGACGCCCCGTTTTCTCGGCACACGGGCGCCCGGCGGCGCCGTCACAGTCAGTCCAGCCCGTCCTGCGCTGTGCGAGATCCCCGCCGTGCCGCGGCGCGTTGCCAGGTGAAGATCCCGTAGCCCAGCGCACCCACGCCCACGCCCGCGAGGCAGATGGTGAACCAGATGTCCAGCGGGTGCCAGCCCACCAGGGCCGCGACCAGCAGCACCACCGCCGCGACGGCCCACAGCAGCGTGCCGACGATCGCCACCGCGGCGGGCTGGCTGAGCCGGGCCGGTAGGGGCGGGGGTGTGAGCACGACGTGCAGCGTACGTCGATGTCCCGCTCTAGGTTGTGCCGGTGATCGAGCGTCTGTTCCGCGTGTCCGAGCGCGGCTCCACCGTCGGTCGTGAGCTGCGTGGCGGGCTCATCACCTTCGTGACGATGTCCTACATCATCGTGCTGAACCCGTTGATCCTCGGCAGCGTCGCCCCGGACGCACCGGGTGCCAAGCCAGACGCGTTGGGCCACGTCCTGGCCATTCCCCAGGTCGCGGCCGTCACCGCGCTGGTGGCGGGGGTCATGACCCTGTTGTTCGGGCTCGTCGCGAACTATCCGTTCGCGATCGCGGCCGGTCTCGGGATCAACACGCTGCTGGCCGTCACGATCGCCCCGTTGATGAGCTGGCCGGAGGTGATGGGTCTGGTCGTGGTCGACGGGCTGATCATCGTGCTGCTCGCCGCCTCGGGCTTCCGGACAGCGGTGTTCAACGCCGTCCCGCCGGAGCTGAAGGCCGCGATCGCCGTCGGGATCGGGTTGTTCATCGCGTTCATCGGGCTGGTGGACGCCGGCTTCGTGCGGCGCATCGCCGACGCGGCGGGCACCACGGTGCCGGTGGGGCTGGGCATCGACAACTCGATCGCGTCGTGGCCGACGTTCGTGTTCGTCATCGGGCTGCTGGTCACCGGCCTGCTGGTGGCGCGCGGGGTGCGGGCCGGGATCCTGATCGGCGTGGTCATCACCACCGTGATCGCGATCATCGTGGAGGCGATCGTGCACGTCGGAGCGTCGGCGGGCACCAACCCCAAGGGCTGGGCGCTGTCGGTGCCCGAGCTTCCCCACAGCGTGTTCAGCCCGCCCGACCTCTCACTCGTCGGCGCCGTGTCCTTCGGGGCGTTCGTCCACCTGGACCTGCTGACGGTCGTGCTGCTGGTGTTCACCCTCGTGCTCGCCAACTTCTTCGACGCGATGGGCACGATGACCGGGCTCGGCCAGCAGGCCGGGGTCGTGGGCAAGGACGGCCAGCTGCCGGGCGTCGGCCGCGCCCTGATCGTGGAGGGCATGGGAGCCGTCGCGGGCGGGGCGGCGTCGGCGTCGTCCAACACCGTGTTCGTCGAGTCGGCGTCCGGGATCGCGGAGGGTGCGCGGACTGGCCTGGCCAACGTGCTCACGGGCGTGCTCTTCCTGCTCGCGATGTTCTTCACACCGCTCTACTCGGTGGTGCCCATCGAGGCCGCGGCCCCGGCGCTGGTGGTGGTGGGTGCACTGCTGATGCGCCAGATCACCCAGATCGACTTCGCCGAGTTCCGGGTGGCGCTGCCGGCGTTCCTGACGATCGTCGTCATGCCCTTCACCTACTCGATCGCCAACGGGATCGGGGCGGGCTTCATCTCCTACGTCGTGCTGGCCGCGGCCACCGGGCGGGGCCGCTCCGTGCACCCGCTGATGTGGGTGGTGGCGGTGGCGTTCGTCGGCTACTTCGCGGTGGGCCCCCTGGAGGCGCTGTTCCGCGGGTGAGGCGCTTGCGACCTGAGGAGAGGTTAGGCTAACCTCTGCTTGTCGCTTCGTGGTGGGAGTGACGCGTCAGTTCGGGACTGCAACGGGGGTCCTGGCCATCCGGTCAGGACCCCCGTTGCAGCTTCCGGCGCGGTGCCCGCCCCTCGTCAGTAACCGTAGATGCGGACCCAGTCGACCTCGAGCTGCACACGCTCGGGCGTCGTGTCGTCGAGCGGCGGGATCCAGTCCTTGCCGTACGGGCCGATGTCCTGCTGGATCGCGAGGTGCATCGGGCGCGGCGGGATCGTCTTCGGGTCGCTGCTGCGGAAGATCTCCTGGCCGTCGATGAAGCCCGCCACGTGGTCGGGGCCCCACTCCACCGCGTAGTTGTGCCACTGGGTGAAGTCACCGACCGTGGTGGTGCCGATCTGGCTGTTGTCCTCGCTGTAGTGCAGAACGAAGTGGCTCTCGTTGCGCGCCCCGTTGGGGATCTCCATGAAGTTGATCTCGCCACCCTCCGGCCAGTCCTCGGCGTCCGGCCAGAGCAGGATGACGGCGCCGTACCCGACGCCCTGCTGGGCCCGGGCGCGCACCTCCCAGCGTCCGTGCAGCTGTCCCTGCGTCCAGGCCATGCCGGCGGAGGAGTAGCCGTGGCTGGTGATCTTCATCGTGCCGTCGTTGACCGTCACGTTGTCGGGGTCGTGCCGCCCGACCCCGCCGGTGGTCTCCCCGGTGTAGAGGCTCCAGAGCGCGGGATCGATCTTCGTGCCGTCGAACTCGTCGTTCGTCAGGAGCGGCCAGTTGTTGCGGACCGCCGCCTCCGTGTCGGACCGCGTGCCCGGGTCGAGCCTCGACTGCCCCTGCGGGCGCAGCGGGTCGCGGGTGTCGCGGCCCGCGTCGCTCGAGGCGGCCGGTGCGTCGCCGTCGCTCCCGCCCTGGCCTCCGACGACAACTATCAGCACGCCCACCAACGCAGCCACGGCGGCGATCGCCGCCACGACGATGACTGTCCGGTGCCAGTCACGTGGCGGGGGCGCGGATGGTGGGTCGGGCATGGACAGCTGTTGCGTGTCGGGCACGGGGAGAACCGTAGGGTGCAGGCACTGTGCGGACGCTGAGAGGGTCCGATTAGCGAATTTCCGTCCCATTTGTCCTGTTCATGACGGCCCGTCCCCGGGTCACCGCCAGGAGAACATCCGGCGTAGCAGCTCGCGGATCGAGCCCGTGCCCTCCTCCTGCCCGCCGTCGCTGCTGGGGGAGTCCTCGCCGCTGTCGCTCTCATCGGCGTTCTCGCTGTCGCCGCTGTCGTTGTCTCCGCTGTCGGAGTCGCTCTGGCGGTCGCTCGTGCCGTCACCCGTGTCGGTGTCCCCATCGGAGCCATTGTTGGAGTCCCCGCCGGAGCCACTGCCGGAGTCACTGCTCTCCGAGGCGCTGCCGCCCTCGCCGTCGAGGGAGTACTGCCGGACCCAGTCGACCTGCATGGTCGACTCCTTCGGCGTGTCACCTTCCGGGAACCAGTCGAGCTGGATGCACAGGTGCATCGGTCCGGGCGGCAGGATGCTGGTGTCGGTGGTGCGGTACCACTCCTCGCCGTCGACGTAGGCGGTGATGCCCTTCGGCGTCCACTCCACGGCCCAGTTGTGCCACTGGGTGCCGTCGATCTCGACCTTCCCGTTCACCTGCGAGTTGTCCTCGCCGTAGTGGATGAAGATGTCGGTCTGCTGGCGGGAGGGGTCCATCATCTCCATGAAGTCGATCTCGCCGCCCACCGGGAAGTTCTCGGCGTCGGGCCACAGCAGCAGCAACGCGTTGTAGGACGGGTCGGCGGCTGGGGCCCGCACACGGCCCTCCCACCGCCCGTACTTCTGGCCCGGGTTCCACGCCATGCCCGCGGTGGTGCCGGACGAGTCACCGGTGATCGTGAGGATGCCGTCCTGCACCGACACGGCCGACGGCGAGCGGGTGCCGTTCCCGCCGTGGCCGGGACCGTCGTAGATGTCCCACTGCTCGGTGCCCGAGGAGAAGTCGTCCTCGCGGTTGGGAGTGCCCCAGCCGTGGCGTTGCGCCGCCGTGGTGCCCGCACCCGCGCCGGAGCCCGCGGCGGCCCCGCCATCGGAGCCGCCGGAGCGGTTGCCCGAGCCGGAGGCGTCCTCACCGGGCGAACCACTGCCGGAGCTGTCCGCGCCGGACCGGTCCGCACTGATCGAGCCGCTGTCCGAGTCGCTGTCCGAGTCGCCGCCGGAGCCCGAGTCGCCGCCGGACCGGGAGCCGGAGTCGGAGTTGGTGTCGGTGTCGCGTTGTTGGCCGGTGTCGTTCTCGTTGCTGTTGCTGTTGCTGTCGCTGTCGCTGTCCGGATCTTTGCTCGGGGTGTCGTCGCTCGAGCTGTCGTCACCGGCGCCGGAGTCCCCGGAGCCGTCGTTCTCGGAGTCGGAGTCCCCGGAGCCGCCGTCACCGGATTCCTGGCCGCTGCGCTCGGGGTCGCGGCCGGCCGCACCGGTGCGCTCCGGATCGTCGCCGGAGTCCTCCGTGCTGTCCTGCTCGGGGTCGGCCGGCCCACGGTCGCCCGCATCGGGAGCCGGGGCGGGGTCGTCGGCACCACTGTCGGGCCCGGTCGCAGCGGCCCCGTCGGGCTCGATGACCCGGATCGACGGTTCCGAGGGCAGTGCCCCGCCCTGGGCCGCCTCGGTGCCGGGTGCGACGAGGATGACCACCACGGCGATACCGGTCGACAGGTACTTGCGGATCAGCTCCTCGAGCTCCTCGAAGCTCATGACGGGCACTCCTGTCGCATCAGTCCTCCCCGGCGGGGAGATCGGGGGTGGCGGGGGAGTCGGCGGCCACGAGCCACCGGCCGTCCGGCTGGCGGGCCAGCACCACGTAGCGCATGACGAGGTCGACCACGACCGAGCCGCCGGGCGGACCCGTGGCGGTGCCGACCTCGGCCCGGTATCCGCGCCGCACGCCGTCGTGGTCGGCGGCGACGAGCTCCAGCGCCGTCACCGCGGCGGTACGCAGCGAGCCGGGCGGTGGTGGGTCGACGACGACCACGCCGACGGTGCCCGGCGCGGTGCCCGGCACCGCGTAGCCCGCTGCCCGCAGGTGCGTGCGTCCGGTGTCGCCGTTGGTGGTCGAGTGGGCGGTGGCGAGATAGGCGCGGGCCACGGCCTCGGGATCGGTGAGGTCGACGGTCGGGTCCACCGCGGCGGGAGCGTCGCCCCGGCTCACCGGCAGTGCGTCCACCGCGGCCCGGTCCTCCTCGCTGAGGGCCGCGCCGAGCGGCGGGTCGCCCGACGGCGGCGCGACACCGCCGGCCGCGCCGCCCACCAGCACTGCTGCCACTGCGGCCACCACGGCGGCGGCGACAGCGGCCAGCAGCGGCACCCGACGATCCCGGCGCGTCACGGCGTCACTCCCGGAAGCTCACGTGCACGTGGTCGAAGTGGCCGCCGGTGGCGTCGCGGACGTCGTAGACCCCGCCGCCCGTGTAGCGCCTGCCCCATCCGCCGTCGTCCTTGACGCTCGGGTCCCAGTAGCGGCCTTGCCAGATCAGGTACTTCACCCGCAGCGGTTCGGCGTTGGCCCGGAACCAGTCGGCCACGCGCCAGCCCGCGTCCAGTTCCGCGCCCTTCGGGAACGTGCCGGGTGTGGTGGGGAACAGGTCGCAGGCCCGGCCACGGGAGTGGTCGCTGCGTGGGTTCCAGGCGTGCTTGTCCCAGCAGCCGGCCGAATGGATCACCGGACCCCCCGACCAGCTGCCGAAGGCCGTCGCGGCGGCCTCGAGCCCGTGCCGGGCGGCACCGGTGAGGCACCCGTCGCCGGTGGGGTCGGGTGGCCGGCATGCCGTGGCGCCGCCGGTCCACGCCGCCGGCGCCGCCGCCGGGGCCGGTGCGGGCGCGGCCGCGGGTTCCGGTGGCGGCGCCGCGAACCGATCCAGGTTGCTGTGCACCGCCGCGAGGTAGCGCCGGACCACCTGCGCGCAACGTTCGCCGCAGCCTGCCTCGCCCGCGGCAGGCACACCGGTGGCGCTGCCCGTGACCCGTCCGCATCCCGCGATGTGGCAGACCAGCATCGCGTCGAGCGGTGCGGTCGGCTTGCCGGTCGCCTGCAGGTGCGACGTGACGGCTCTGAGGTTGGCGCAGACCCACGGAATCGCGACCCGCAGGTGGTCCTCCGCCGAGAGGACGGATGCGTCGGACGCCGGTGGGTCGGAGCCCCACGTCTGGCCGCCTGCGGCCTCCCAGTTGCGCCGGTTGAGCTGGTACAGCCCGGCCGGTCCGCCCGGGCGCTTCGACTCCAGCTCCGGGTCCCACCCGGACTCCGCCTGCACCTGGGCCACCACCCACAGCGGCGGGAGCTCGGGACACTGCGACGCGGTGAGCTCGGTGATCAGCGGGAGCGACTTGCGGGCCGGCACCGGCACCCGCTCGACGGCCACACCCGACACCGCCGCCTCCGGTGCGGGTGCCGGTGCGGGTGCCGCGCCCAGCAGGAGCAGGCCGGCCAGCGTGGACAGTGCCGCGCGCAGCAGCCCGCGCGCGCGTGCCGTTCGGGCCACCGCTCACTCCGCTCGTCCCGCCGCGACGCCTGCGCGGACGGGTTCGGCCTCGATCTCCTCGTCATCGGGCTCCGGACCAGGAGCAACCCGGGACAGGGGGACCGGCGCGACCGAGCGGGGTGGGGTGAGCAGGACCGGCCGGGGCGGCTCCGGCCGGCGGAGCGGCTCCGGCCGGCTCCGCCGGGGTGCGGCCACCGGTAGGGCGAGCAGGGGTGGCACCGCCCGGCCGAGCAGGCCGGATCCGACCACGCCCGCCGCGAGCGTGCGCAGCGCAGCGGCGTAGGCCCGCAGCGGGCGCGTGAGCTGCTCCGAGGCCTGGGCGAGCACGGCGGCCGCGTCGTCGTGCTGCGGGGCCCGGTCGTGCCACCGGGGGACGTGCGGGAGCACCACGACGGCCGAGAAGCGCTGCTGCAGCGCCGGGAGCGCGGTCTCCGCGGCGTGCTGCTCCTGGTCGCCGGGGCCGAGGGTGACCGCGAGGAGCGGACGCACGCCGGGTCGGGCGCAGGCCAGGGTGGCGGCGCGCCGGAGCGACGGCTGCTCCGCGCGGCACACGACGATGTCGGCCGCGCAGGCGGCCCACTCCTCGAACCGGCCCGCGTCGCGGGCGTGCAGGGCGGCGGCCAGGGTGCTCGTGCCCGACCCCTCGGCGAGCCCGACGATCACGGGCGGACGCACGGCGGTCACCACGCACCCGCCGCACGGGGCTCGGCGAGGGGGTCGTCCTCGGCGAGGGTGTGGTCGTCGGTGGCGGGAGTGGTCGAGGGTGGTGGTGCCGGCTCCTCGCCAAGGATCTCCTCCCCGGCGTCGATCACCAGCCGGGCGCCCTCCAGCGCCACGGGGACGCTGAGCCGGATCCAGGACGACGCGAGGCTGCGCCAGCCGCGCCCGGTGGGAGCCGGGGCGACCGCAGGCGTGCCGGCCACGTCGCCCGACTCCGGGACGTTGTCCGGGCCGCGGTCGCCCACCGAGCGGTAGGGCGTGACCCGGACCCGGACGTCGACGAGCACCCGCCCGTCGCCGTCGGGGCTCACGCGCCCGGGCAGGGCGAACTCCGCGCGCTGGCGCCCGCGGCCCGCCCAGCCCAGGTGTGCCGGGTCGGTGGCGGGGGCCGCCAGGTAGTCCTGCAGCACCCGGCCCCGCCGCTGCGGATCGTCCTCGTCCCAGGACAGGTAGTCGACGGCGAACGCGCCGGCCAGCGCGGCCGCCTCGGCCGGATGGGGCGCGTCGGGCACCGCAGGGGAGGGAGCCTGTCCCCAGGGGTGCTGAGCGGGCTGGTGGGGCAGCGCCGGCCCGGTGGCCTGCGGCGGGAGGGGCACCGGCAAGGCAGGCACGGGAACAGCGGCGATCGGCGGGAAGCCGTGGGGG
>NZ_JAAXKY010000102.1 GCF_012911925.1 Pseudonocardia xinjiangensis
GTGCCAGACCTGTCCGTACAGGGACAGTTCGGCCTCCAGGCAGGTGACCATGGTGTCCTGGCGCCGGAAGCCGTGGCCCTCGCCCTGGAAGGTGAGGTAGGCGTGGGGAACGTCCTGGCCGGCCATCCGTGCCAGGAACCGCTCGCACTGCGCGGGCGGGCAGATCACGTCGTCCGTGCCCTGCAGGATCAGGAAGGGCACGGTGAAGCGGTCCGGGTGGGAGGTGGGGGAGCGGTCCCGGTAGCGCTCGGGCACCTCCGCCGGCGGGCCGATCAGCGCGTCCAGGTAGCGGGACTCGAAGTCGTGCGTCTCACCCGAGGCGAAGTCCTGCAGGTCGAGGACCGGACACTGGATCGTGGCGCAGGCGTAGACGTCGGTCGACACCAGCGAGGCCGCGGCGGTGAAGCCGCCGGCGCTGCCGCCGCGGATCGCCAGCCGTCCGGGGGCGGCCGACCCCTCGTCGGCGAGCGCTCGCGCGACCGCCGCGCAGTCCTCCACGTCCACCACGCCCCACTGCTCCCGCAGCCGCTCCCGGTAGGCGCGCCCGTACCCGGTGGAGCCCCCGTGATTGACCTCGACCACCCCGATGCCGCGCGAGGTGAAGTAGGCGATCTCCAAGTTGAGCGCGAGTGGGGCCCGGGCGGTGGGGCCACCGTGCACCCACACCACATACGGGGGCAGCTCGCCCTCCGGCGCGCGGAAGGCGGCGTTGCGCGGCGGATACACCTGCGCGTGGATCTGCCGCCCGTCCGGAGCGGTGACGACGCGCTCCACCGGTTCGGGAAGGACCTCGGGATCCACGCCGTCGCGCTGCTCGCTGAGAACCCTGCTCCGCCCGGTGGTCGCGTCGATCTCGACGACGGCATAGCCCTGCGACGGGCTCGCGGCGATGCCGACCACCCGGGTGCCCGATGCCGCCAGGAACGGCAACCACTCGGACCGCTCCCCGGGGATCTCGGTGAGCTCCCCGGTGGCCGCGTCGAGCACGGCAGGTCGCTGCGGGCCGACCCCGTGCAACACGGCGACCCGCCCGTCCGGAAGTGGGACGAACCAGCGCAGGCCGAGGCGTTGGGGTCCGGCGAACTCCTCCTCGGCCGGATGCAGCGCCACGGCATCACCTGTGCCCGGGTCGACGCGGTAGAGGTTCCACCATCCGGTGCGCTCGGAGGCGACCAGCAGGCCACCGCCCGGCAGCCATTCGGCCTGGGCGACCGGATCGCCCGGACCGCCGATCAGCGTGCGTGCCCGGTGTAGACGGCCGTCCTCGGCGACGTCGGCGATCACGAGTTCCGCCGCGTCCCACGGCATGTGCGGGTGGTCCCACGCCAGCCACACCGCGCGGGAGCCGTCCGGGGAGTACCGGGGGCCGGAGACGAACCGGCGCCGGTCGTCGCACAGCTCGCGGACGGCGGACCGGTCCTCCGCGGCCGCTCCGTCCAGCGGGACGGCGGCGAGCACCCTGCGTACGTCCAGGGGGCCGTCGCCGGTGAACTCCTCCAGTACGCAGCGGACCTCGCCGCGGCCGAGGTCGATCTCGGGCTCGGCCCAGCGCAGCCCGCCCCCGACCGGGGAGAGCGGGGTCAGCGGCCGTGGCTCGGCCCCGTCGACGTCGGGCTCGTAGGCGTACAGCCGCTGGTCGGCGAGGTTCACGAACACCACGAGCACGCCCCGGTCCCCGGCGGCGGCCGCCCACGGCCGCCCCCCGTACTCGATCACCCGGCTGCGCACGTCCCATGGCGAGGGCAGCAGTGCCAGTGCGGGACGGTCCGGGCGGCTCCGCACGAGCACCATGCGACCGTCCTCCTCGGGTCGGGGCTCGACCCACCACACCTCCTCGCCGACGGTCCCGACGTACGCGGGAGCACCGATCCGCCCGGCGCTCATCCCCGCGGTGGCCACCGCGGCGGTGATCGGTGAGTCCCATTCACCGAAGGGCGCGACGGTGGTTTCCGAATTCGGGCGAATAGTCACGGTCACCGTTTCTGTCGACGCGGGAACGTCGAGTGGTCGCAGGAAAGTGTCGGTGAAATCGTTGCATGTCGATCTCTGCCGACGACCCGACGCACCTGCCGAGGTCGCGCCCCGTGTCCCGCGAGGGACGACACTGTCGACCGATCGTTCGGTCGGTCGTTAGCATGTCCCGATGCCCGACGACCCTGCTGTGCTCGTCACGCGCGACGACGCTGATCCGGCGGTCGCACTGCTCACGCTGAACCGTCCGGCGCGGTACAACGCGCTCACCGTCGAGCTCAAGTCGGCGCTGCTGGCCGCGGTGGAGGAGCTCGCGAAGGCCGACGACGTCCGTGCGCTCGTGCTGACGGGGGCGGGCAAGGCGTTCTGCGTCGGGCAGGACCTGGTGGAGCACGCCGAGGCGCTGCGCACGGAGCCGTCTACGGCCTTCGACACCGTCACCGAGCATTACAACCCGATCGTCGCGGGGCTGACCGCCCTGCCGTTCCCCGTGGTCGCCGCGATCAACGGCCCGTGTGTCGGCGCCGGTCTCGGGTTCGCGCTCGCCTGCGATCTCCGGATCGCCGCGGCCGGGCTCAAGTTCGCCACCGCCTTCACGGGGATCGGGCTCACCGCCGACTCCGGGCTCTCGGCGAGCCTCGCCCACGCCGTCGGCGTCTCCCGGGCCACCGAGTTGCTGTTGCTGGGGGAGCCGTTCACCGCGGAGGACGCGCAGGCGTGGGGGCTGGTGCGCGCCGTCGTGCCTGCCGATGAGGTGCTGTCCACCGCCACGGACCTGGCCCGGCGCCTGGCCGCCGGGCCGACGAAGGCGTACGCCGAGGTCAAGCAGGCGGTGCGGCTGGGCGCGGTCGCCAAGCTGCCGGAGGTCCTCGCGGCGGAGGGCGCCGCCCAGGCGCGGCTGGCGGTCACGGCCGACCACGCGGGCGCCGTCGAGGCCTTCCTGGCCAAGCGCCGCCCGACGTTCGAGGGTCGATGACGACGGAGACGGCAGGCCGCCGGGCGCGTAGGCCCAGCGGCGGGGCCGGCTCGCTGCTCGAGGTGGCGGTGGGGGAGTTCATCACCCGCGGCTACGACGCCACGAGCATGGAGGACCTCTCCCGGGCCGCCGGGATCACCAAGTCGTCCTTCTACCACCACTTCGCGGGCAAGGAGGCACTGCTGCGGGCCGCGCTGGAGCGCGCGTTGGGCGGCCTGTTCGGGTTGCTCGACGAGCCCGGCGCCACCACGGGCACGCCGCTGGCCCGGCTGCGGCACATCGTCGGCGGGCAGGTGGCGCTGCTCCAGCGGGACCTGCCCTACGTCACGCTCCTGCTGCGCGTGCGTGGCAACACCGAGAGCGAGCGGTGGGCGCTGGAGCGCCGCCGTGCGTTCGACGCGCAGATCGCGGCGCTGGTGCGGGAGGCGGTCGAGGCCGGGGAGATCCGCCAGGGCGTCGAGCCGGCGCTGGCCGCGCGGCTGCTCTCGGGCCTCGTGAACTCCGTGGTCGAGTGGTACCGCCCCGGACGTCCCGGCGCGGCCACCCTCCCCGAGGACGTGACCCGTGCGGTGTTCGAGGGGATCCTGCCGGCTGACGGAGCCGGCCGGATCAGCCGGTGACCAGCGAGCCGCGCCTGGCTCGACGGGTGGAGAGCAGCGCGCCGAGCACGCCGCCCGCCGCGCACAGCCCGACCAGGGCGAGGTAGAGCGGAAGCGAGAAGCCGAACCAGGGGGCGCCCGTGCCCGCCAGACTGACGGCGCCGAGCGAGACGACCGCGATCAGCGTCCCGACCAGAGTGCCGGAGCAGGTGGCGATCAGGGACTCCCAGCACAGGGCCCTGGCCAGTTGTCGGGGCGTGGCCCCGGTCGAACGCAGCAGCCGGAGCTCTGACGCCCTGGTGCTCATCGACATGGCCGTCGAGTTCAGCACCGAGATCATCGTGTAGACCACCGCCGTGCCGATGAGCAGGACGACGGCCCAGAACTGGACGCCGGCACGCTCTCTGCCGTCCGAGGTGTCGGCGATCGCGATCGCGAACACGAACGTGCAGGCCAGCGCGACCGTCAGCATGACGGGGGACGCCACCGCGGCCGCCCGCCGGGGCTGGACGGTGACCGCGGCACGGGCCAGCGCGCCCGGGCCGGGATCGAGCGCGGCGATCGGCGCCGCGAGCAGCCCACCCACCACGCGCAGCAGAACCGGGCCGAATGCCGAGCCTGCGACGCACAGGGCCATGGTGACGACCACGCCCAGTGGCACCGCGTCCGTCAGTGATGCGGTGGACGTGACGCGCAGAAGGACACCTCCGCCGGTCAGCGCCGCGAGGCCGACCGCCGCTCGCCGCCAGGGCAACACCCGGGCCGGGGCGGCGCTGTCACGCAGCACCTCCAGTGGCCCCACCCGGGCAGCTGTCCTCGAGGCGGTCAGCGCCGCCAGCAGCGTGACGACGATCCCGACCGCCGCGCCCACGATGAACGGTGGCGCAGCGAGAGCGACCTCGAACCCCCCGGGCGCGAGCCCCACCCGCGTGAGGAACGCTGCTGTGACGCTCGCCTGCGGCACGGCGAGCGCGCTCCCGGCGACGCAGGCAACGGCCGCAACGGTCAGGGCCTCGGCCACGACCAGCCGTCGCACCTGACCCGGGGTCATCCCCACGGCGCGCAGCAGGCCCCAGGTGCGGCGCTGCTGCAGGACGTGCAGGCTCAGCGTCCCGGCCACCACGAAGATCGACACGAACCCCGACAGGCCGGCGGTCACCGCGAACAACGACATCAGGTCGCGCAGCCGGCCGTCGCCGTGGGCGCTGGTCAGGAGCAGCCCTGCCCCGACGACGAGCATGACCGCCAGCGTGATGGCGGTGAAGGCGGCGACGAGGGAGGTCCGGTTGGAACGGACGTTGCTCCACGCGAGTGCCGTCGGCATCACGGCTGCCCGTCCGTCCGGCTCAGTCTTTCGGTCACCTGCCGTGCCGTCGGCCGGTCCAACTCGTCGACCACCCGCCCGTCGGTCAGGAACAGCACCCGATCCGCCCACGTGGCTGCCTCCGGATCATGGGTCACCATCACCACGGTCTGTCCGTGCTCGTCGACGGCCGCGCGCAGAAGCGCCAGCACCTCCTTGCCCGTGCTCCGGTCCAGCGCTCCGGTCGGCTCGTCCGCGAAGATCACCTCCGGCCGGCTGAGCAGGGCTCGGGCGATCGCCACCCGCTGCTGCTGGCCACCCGACAGCTCGCCCGGGCGACGCCGCTCCCGGCCGGTCAGCCCGACCTGGTCGAAGATCTCGCGCAGCCGGGTCCGCTCGGGACGGCGCCGTCCCAGCCGTGCAGGAAGGAGGACATTCTGCTCGGCGGTGAGCGAGGGCACCAGGTTGAACGACTGGAACACCACCCCCACCCGGTCCCGCCGCAACACGGCCAGCTGGGCCTGCGACATCCCCGCAAGGTCGGCACCTCCGATCCACACCGAACCCGACGTGGGCCGGTCGAGCCCGGCGCCGCAGTGCAGCAGCGTGCTCTTGCCCGATCCGGAGGGGCCCATCACGGCGGTGAAGCTTCCGCGCCGGAACTGTGGGCTCACCTCGCGCAGCGCCGCCACCCCCGTGGGACCGCCGCCGTACGTTCTGCTCACCCGGTCGAACCGCACCGCTGACCCACCATCGGCGTTCACCTCCCCACCTTCTCGGGCCGGGACCTCGGCCTCATCGGGGATGACCCTGTGCTGCCCCTGGACCGGGCCCAGCGGCGCGGCGGGCTCTTGCGTCGGACTGCGCGGTACGGCACGATGGAACCGAACGAACATTCGGTTGGGAGGAACGCCCGATGGACGCGCTCGAGGCCCGGTTCGAGGAGACGATCGCCGCCGACCAGCGGATCGAGCCGCGGGACTGGATGCCTGAGGCCTACCGCCGGACGTTGATCCGACAGATCGCCCAGCACGCGCACTCCGAGATCATCGGCATGCAGCCGGAGGGCAACTGGATCCTGCGCGCCCCGAGCCTGCGCCGGAAGGCGATCCTGCTGGCCAAGGTGCAGGACGAGGCCGGGCACGGCCTGTACCTGTACTCCGCGGCGGAGACGCTCGGCGTCGACCGCGAGGAGCTCACCGAGAAGCTGATCGAGTCGAAGCAGAAGTACTCCTCGATCTTCAACTACCCGACGCTGAGCTACGCCGACATCGGCGTGATCGGCTGGCTCGTCGACGGCGCCGCGATCTGCAACCAGGTGCCGCTGTGCCGCTGCTCCTACGGCCCCTACGCGCGGGCGATGGTGCGGATCTGCAAGGAGGAGTCGTTCCACCAGCGGCAGGGCTACGAGCTGTTGCTGGCGATGGTGCACGGCACCATCGCCCAGCGGGAGATGGTGCAGGAGTCGGTCGACCGCTGGTGGTGGCCGTCGCTGATGATGTTCGGGCCGCCGGACGCCGACTCACCGAACTCCGCGCAGTCGATGGCCTGGGGCATCAAGCGCCACACCAACGACGAGCTGCGCCAGCGCTTCGTCGACATGACGGTGCCGCAGGCCGCCGCGCTCGGCGTCACGCTGCCCGACCCCGGCCTGCGATGGAACGACGAGCGCGGGGCGCACGACTACACCCAGCCGGACTGGGACGAGTTCAAGGCCGTGCTGGCCGGCTCGGGCCCGTGCAACGCGCAGCGGCTGGCGCACCGGCGCCGGGCCCACGAGGACGGCGCCTGGGTGCGCGAGGCCGCCCAGGCCTACGCCGAGAAGCAGGCGGCCCGGCGACTGAAGGAGACGGCGGCATGAGCGAGTACACCGCCGAGGGCGGGCACGGCGCCGTCCCCACGACGGGCGTGGAGACGGGCTCGGGGGAGCCCAAGCGGCGCAGCTGGCCGCTCTACGAGGTGTTCGTCCGCGGCAAGCGCGGGCTCAACCACGTGCACGTCGGTTCCCTCCACGCACCCGACGCCGAGATGGCCCTGCACAACGCCCGCGACCTCTACACCCGCCGCAACGAGGGCGTGAGCATCTGGGTGGTCCGCGCCGACGACATCACCGCGTCGAGCCCGGCGGAGAAGGACCCGTTCTTCGCGCCGGCGGGCGACAAGGTCTACCGGCATCCCACCTTCTACGCGATCCCCGAGGACGTGCCGCACCTGTGAACACGCACTCGCACACCGAGGAGCAGGACGCGACCAACGCCTACCAGTCGCTCGCGGAGACGGTCGGGCACGACGACCCGCGCTGGGCGTTCGGGTCGGGCGTCGAGGACGTGCAGGCCGAGATCACCTCGCCGGTGCCCGACGGTGTCGACGCGGGCGAGCTCGCGCAGTACTGCCTCATGCTCGGCGACGACGCCCTGATCTGCAGCCACCGCCTCTCGGAGTGGGTCAGCAACGCCCCCGAGCTGGAGGAGGACGTAGCGCTCGCCAACATCGCGCTCGACCTGCTCGGGCAGGCCCGCGTCCTGCTCGCCAGGGCGGGGCACGTCGAAGGCGGGCAGCGCGACGAGGACGCGCTGGCCTACCTGCGCACGGAGGCCGAGTTCCACAACGTCGCGCTGGCGGAGCTGGGCGACGGCCTCGACTTCGCCCGCGCGATCGCCCGGCTGCTGCTGTTCTCCACCTGGCGCCTCGCATTGCTCCAGCGGCTGCTCGGCTCGCGCGACCCGGTGCTCGCTGCCGTGGCGGGCAAGGGCGTCAAGGAGGTGGCCTACCACCGTGACCACGCCGCCCGCTGGACGGTGCGCCTGGGCGACGGCACCCCTGAGTCGCACCGGCGGATGCAGGCGGCGCTGGAGGGCGTGTGGCCCTACGTCGGGGAGCTCTTCCGCACCTCCGACGTGGAACGCAGCCTGGCCGCCTCGGGTGTCGCGGTCGACCCGGCCGACGTCCGCGACGAGGTCGACGCCGTGCTCGACGAGGTGCTCGCGGCGGCCACGCTCACGCGTCCGCAGCGCCCGGCCATCGGGACCATCGGCGGGCGCGGTGGCCGCCAGGGCCTGCACACCGAGCAGTTGGGACACGTGCTCGCGGAGATGCAGAGCCTGGCGCGCCAACACCCGGGGGCGACGTGGTGACCGGAGCCGAGGTCCGCGCGCGGGCGGCGGCCGCTGCGGTGGTGGACCCGGAGATGCCCATGCTCACGCTGGCCGACCTCGGCGTCATCCGCGACGTCGACGTGGTGGCCGACGCCGTCACCGTGACGATCACGCCCACCTACTCGGGCTGCCCCGCCATCGACGCCATGCGCGACGACCTGCGCGTCACCCTCGCCGAGGCCGGGTTCGCCCAGGTGCAGGTGCGCACCGTGCTCTCGCCGCCGTGGAGCACCGACTGGATCTCCGACGAGGGCAGGCGCAAGCTCACGGAGCACGGCATCGCGGCGCCAGGGCGCGCCGGGCCGCGGGCCGCCGGGCCGGTGCCGCTCACGCTGACCGCGCCGTCGGCCGCGGTGCGCTGCCCCCGGTGCGGGGCGCCGACCACCGAGGAGATCTCCCGGTTCGGACCCACGGCGTGCACGGCACTGCGCCGCTGCCCGGCGTGCCGGGAGCCGTTCGAGCACATGAAGGAGATCTGAGTGGTGCCGGCCACCGAGATCGCCACCCGCGACCGTGCTGCCGATCGGGCCGACGATGTCGTGTCGCCTGCTGCCGGCGGCTTCCGGCTCCTGCGCGTGGCCGCCGTCGAACGGCTCTGCTCCGACGCGGTGGCCGTCACGTTCGAGGTGCCCGAGCACCTGCGGGAGACCTTCGCGTTCCGCCCCGGCCAGTACCTGACGCTGCGCATGGTCGTGGACGACGGCGAGGAGCGTCGCTCCTACTCGATCTGCGCCCCGGCCGGGGCGTCGCCGAAGGTCGGGGTGCGGCGGGTCGACACCGGGCTCTTCTCCGAGTGGCTGGTCGACCGCGTGCAGCCGGGCGACGAGATCGAGGTCGCGCCACCCGCCGGCTCGTTCACCCCCGACCTGGAGCCCGGCGCCCACCACGGCCTCGTCGCCGCCGGTTCGGGGATCACCCCCGTGCTGTCGATCGCGGCGTCCGTGCTGGCCGCCCACGACGACACCCGAGTCACGCTGTTCTACGGCAACCGCCGCACCGACACGGTGATGTTCACCGAGGAGCTCGCCGACCTCAAGAACGTCCACGGCCCCCGCCTGCAACTCGTGCACGTGCTCTCCCGGGAGCCGATGGCCGCCGAGGTCTTCTCCGGACGACTCGACGCCGCGCGGCTGCGCCTGCTGCTGGGTGCGCTCGTCGACGTGGCGGACGTCGACCACTGGTGGCTCTGTGGTCCGCTCGGGCTGACCACCGACGCCCAGGCGGTGCTCGTGGAGCTCGGCGTGCCCCGGCAGCGGGTGCACCGGGAGCTGTTCTACGTCGACGAGCCGCCGCCGGAGCTGTCCCGGACCGAGCCCGGGACCGACGGCGAGACCAGCGACGTCACCGTCGTGCTCGACGGGCGGGCCACGACCCTGACGCTGCCGCGGGACGAGAGCATCCTCGACGCCGCGCAGAAGGTGCGCGGTGACCTGCCGTTCGCGTGCAAGGGCGGGGTCTGCGGCACGTGCCGGGCCCGCGTCACGGTGGGCGAGGTGACGATGCGGCGCAACTTCGCCCTCGAGGACGACGAGGTGGCGGCCGGGTTCGTCCTGACCTGCCAGTCCCGGCCGGTCACCGAGGACGTGACGGTCGACTTCGACAGCTGAGCCGCGTCGGCCGGGCCCGATGGTCACGCGACGGCGACGCTGCCCCCGCCGTCGACGCGCAGCGTCTGCCCGGTGATGAACCCGGCCTCCTCGGAGAGGAGGAAGAAGATCGCCGCCGCCATCTCGGACGGCCGGCCGAACCGGCCCATCGGGACGCCGGAGAGGTAGCGCGCCTCGCCCGCCGACCCGGGCGGGTTGATGCCCCGGAACAGCTCGGTCTCGGTCGGGCCCGGGGCGACCGAGTTGACGGTGATCCCCGTGGTGGCGAGCTCACCGGCCCAGGCGCGGGAGCAGAACTCGAGCGCGGCCTTGGCGGCGCCGTAGGAGGTCCGGTCGGCCTTGCCGACCGTGACCATGCTGGTGACGTTGATGATCCGCCCCCAGCCCCTGGGCGGTCATGGCGGGCAGGGCGGCCTGCGTGACCTGCACGGCGACCCGGACGTTGACGTCGTAGACGTCGACCAGGTGGTCGAGGTCGACGGACCCGAGCATCGCCGGGCGGACGAGTGCCACGTTGTTGACCACGGCGTCGACGGCGCCGCTGCTCAGCACGTCGTCCAGTGCCGTCGCGGTGGCGGCGCGGTCGGCGAGGTCGACGGTGTGGAACCCCTCCCCGGGAAGTCGGCAGGTGCGGTGCGCGCCATGCCCACCGGTCGGAGGCCTGCGTCAGCGAGGGGCACGGCAAGGGCGTGCCCGATCCCCTTCGACGCTCCGGTGATCAGCACTCTTCTGGAGATCATGTGTCGCTCTCTGTTCGAGGTCATTGCCTGCCCTCCCGAGCGCGGGCCAGCACGTCCTCTCGGGCGCGTCGTGCCGTGCGGGCGGGTGTGCCCCCTCCTGGCCACCCGCCCGCACATTTATAACGGTACTGATCTGATCAGGAGATATATAATACCGTTTCTGATATGGTTGCTTGTCGGCGTTGCTATGATTGCCGGGAGGTTTGGTCATGACGTTGTTGCAGCTCCGGGTGCTGCTCGCGGTCGCAGAGCAGGGCGGGTTCACCCGCGCCGCTGAGCAGATCGGCATGTCCCAACCCGCCGTCAGTCGGGCCGTTGCCACCCTCGAGGACGAGCTGGGCACATCGCTGTTCACCCGCCGCCGCGACGGGATCACCCTCACCGAGGCGGGGCACCGCGCGGTCATCCACGCCCGCGGCGCTCTGACGCATTTCGACCTGCTGCGCACCGAGGTGGCCGCGATCGGCGGACAGGTCACCGGCACCCTCCGCCTGGCCAGCGTGCCCAGCGCCACCGGCACCCTCATCGCCCCCCAGCTGGGCACCTTCGCCGAGCGCTACCCCCAGGTACAGGTGCGTCTGTTCGAGGGCGAGGAACCCGAGGTGCGCACCTGGCTCGACCAGGGCGCCGCCGACGTCGGGGTGATCTTCCTGCCTGCCCCCGGCCGGGAGATCGCCGTGCTCGACACCCACGAGATGGTCGCCGCCCTGCCGGCCGGGCATCCCCTCGCCGGGCGACCCCGTGTCAGCATCTCCGCCCTCGCCGGGCAGCCGTTCATCTCCAGCGGCGGCTGCGGGCCCGTCATCATGGCGGCCGCCCGCAACGCCGGGACGCGCCTCGACGTCGCGTACGAGGCCAGGGAGCTCACCGCGATCATGCAGATGGTCGGCACCGGCCTCGGTGTCAGCATCGTGCCCACGCTCGGCCTGCCCGCCGGCTTCGACGGCGTCGTCATCCGCCCGCTCGAGCAGCCCCCCACGCGCACCCTGGCCATCGCACTGGGGAGCGCGGACTCCACGCCCGCCGCCCGCGCCTTCTTCGACCACGTCGCAGGGGCCGGGCAGCCGAGCGCCGCCTGAGCGGACCTCCTAGCAGTCCTCGCGGAGGAACTCGCACGCCACCACGGACGGGCGCTCCACCGGGTGGCCTGCGTCGATGGACCAGGCCAGCCGCACGAGCTGGGCGTGCGACCACGTCAACGGCGTGGCCGAGTACGTGCCCTCGCCCGTCGGGAAGTCCGGCTCGCCGGAGGGGGCGTGCTGGTCCCAGACCTGCTCGGCGATCATCAGCCCGTCGTTCGCCGAGTCCGCCATCGCCTGCAGCCGCCCCGCGGGGTCGCCGTCCCCGGCCAGCAGCTCGTACTCCCCGCGCTCGCCCGCGAAGATCGGCCAGGCCCGCCCGGTGGTCTGCTGGCTGCCGGGGTCGGTCAGCCGCCAGAGACCCCCGGTGGCGTCCTCGCCGTAGCCGTCGTCGGTGAAGCGGTGCCAGAACTGCCCGTTCGGCGTCTGGACCCCCAGCTCGCGGTCCACCACCGCCAGCGTGTTGCGGACGACCGGGTCGTCGGCCTTACGGACGCCCAGCCGGACGAGCTCGAGGAAGCTCGGGTCGACCACCGCACGCTGGTCGAGGTCGGCGCCGCCGTCACCGACGTTGTAGACGGTGGCGGCGTTCGGGTCGCCGTCCTTGGTGAGGCGCAGGTAGTAGGGCTCGGGGGACAGGGGGCCGGTCGTGGTGACCGTCCAGCCCTCGATCCGCCCCGCCCAGTCGCGGGCCGTCGCCAGCCACCGGTCGGCGGACGCCGTGTCCCCGGCCCGGCGGGCGAGGTCGGCCGCGCACACCAGGCCCGCGACCTCCGCCGCGATGGTGCCCGGCGAGTAGCCGCTCTGGTTCTCCCAGCGCTCCTGCGGTGACCACGGCGCCGGGCGTTCACCGGCGTAGCCCAGCAGAAACTCGGCCGAGCGCTTGACCCGGTCATAGGTCTGCTGGTCGGTGCGGTCGAGCTGCCAGGCCAGCACCAGCGGGAGGGCCACCTCGTCGAGCTGCAGGTTCTCCCAGACCGTGGCGCCCCTGACGTCGGAGTTCTGCGGGAAGGACCCGTCCGGGCGTTGCTGGCGCAGCAGCAGGAAGTCCAGCGCCCGCTCGGCGGCCGCCCGGTCGCCCGCCGCCAGCAAGGCGGTGGCGTGCTGGTAGAGGTCCCGCGACCAGACGAGGTGGTACGCGCCGGACGGCGACGACAGGTCGTCCACCTCCTGACCCCACACCCACGGCATGCTCGGCGACGCCACGAACGCGCCCGGGTTGCGCTTGTCCTCGGACGCGGCGTTCACCACCACCGACGCCCAGTAGGCGTCGGCGATGCCTGCGGCGCTGTCGGGAGCGTCGTGCAGCCCGTCGACGTAGCGGTGCCAGCCGTCGGTGTAGGCGGCCGCGACGGTGTCGAAGCCGTCGCGGAGACTGTCGGCGGCCGCGGTGCTCGCCGCGCCCGTGTCGGCGCCGAAACCGAGTGCGACCACGGCCTCCTGCGCGTCACCCACGCCGGTGATGCCGGCGAGCCGGCCGGCGAGCACGACGTTGCCCAGGCCGGCGGCGGCATGGCGCGCGTCCAGGTCGCCGTCCGCGAGCAGGTCGGTGCGGGCGTCGCTCGTGCCGAGGTGACCGACAGTCCGGTCGTCGAACCCGGTGTCGGCGGCCAGCGAGAGCGCCGCTGCGCCGTCCGAGGCGACCAGGTCGGACTCCCCGAGAGCGGCGCGGTCGTCGTCGCCCTCGTTGGACAGCGCCGGGTCGGCCACGGCGTGGACGGAGTACGGGCGCCCGTCGAGCGAGGTGAACCGGACGTCCACCAGCACCACGTCACGTCCGGGGTCGGTGACGTAGCTCCGGACCATCCGCCAGCGGCC
Organism: Pseudonocardia xinjiangensis; assembly: GCF_012911925.1. Classification (GTDB taxonomy): domain Bacteria; phylum Actinomycetota; class Actinomycetes; order Mycobacteriales; family Pseudonocardiaceae; genus Pseudonocardia; species Pseudonocardia xinjiangensis. The sequence goes on from NZ_JAAXKY010000102.1 coordinate 13,249, forward strand.
CGTCGGGGACTCGTCGACCTGCTCGTACGCCGGCACCCGCGCGTCCGGCGCTGCGGTGGAGCCCCCCGACTCCGAGGTGCGTTCCACGAGGCCGGCGCCGTCGGTGACGACGAACTCGAGGTCACGCAAGGCCGGGGTGCCGAGGTCGGGGTAGTACACCTCGCTCAGCTCGCCCGGCCGCAACGTGAACCACACCTCGCTGTCGGGCGTGCGGGAGGTGCCGAACCCGTGCTTGTCGGCAGGGGCCCAGGTCGACTTCTCGCCGGGGGCGCCGGGCGCCACCGGTTCGGCGGCGCTCGCCTGCGGCGCGACCAGCAGGGCGGCCATCGCGGCGGCGGCGCCGAAGAGGAGCGTGGTGGTCCGGGCAGCGGTCATCGTCGTCCTTTGCTCGGGTGACGAGATCTTGTTCCCGGCGCGGACGTCGATCGAAACTACTCTGAGTGGCTGACCTCAGCCTGACGGGTGACCACGCAGGTGCACCCGTCCGGCTGCACCTCACAGACGACCACGAGATCGTGGCGCTCGTCCCCGAGCTCGAGGCAGGTCACGTCGGTGCACTCCACGGTGCCGTCCGCGTGCCGGACCAGCGTGCCGTGGCAGTGGTCGGCCTGTGCGGCGCAGTACGGGCAGGCGGCGCTCATGACGCCTTCCGCCGCTTCTGCGCCGCCCCGGACGCCTTCGCCACCGCCTTCTCCAGATCGGCTCGGTTCATCGACGAGCGGCCCGCGACATCGAGGTCGCGCGCCATCGCGGCGAGGTCGGCCTTGCTGAGCTCGGACAGATCCGGCGCCTCCGGTTCGGCCTTCCGCGTCTTCTTTCCGCCCGCCTTGCTGGGCTTCGTCCCGGCCGGTTTCCGGCCACCTCGCGCCTCCGCGACGCTCGCTTCCAGCGCCGCGATCAGATCCGACATCGCCGTGGGCTCGGGCGGCTCCGCCTCGGTGACGATCTCGCGTCCGCGGCGCTTGTCCTCGATGAGCTTCTCCACGCGCTCGGTGAACGTGTCGCGGAAGTCCTCGGGGCGCCACGGGCCGCTCATCGACTCGATCAGCCCCGTCGCCATCTCCATCTCCTTGCCCTTGGCCTTCGACGTCCCCGGCAGCTCGTCCAGGCTCGACCGGTCGCGGATCTCGTCGGCGAAGAACAGGGTCTCCAGCGCCAGCACGTCGTCGTCGGCGCGGACGGCGGTCAGGTACTCCTTGCCGCGCATGACGAACGTGGCGATGCCCGCACGGTTGGTGCGGGCCATCGCTTCGCGCAGCAGGGCGTAGGGCCGGGCGTACTGCTCGGCGGTGGGCGCGAGCCAGTAGGTCTTCTGGAAGAAGATGGGGTCGATCTCGTCGAGGTCGACGAACGTGACGATGTCGATCGTGCGGGAGCGGCCCGGGGCGATGTCGGCCAGCTCGTCGGGTTCGACGAGCACGTAGTCGCCGCCGCCGACGTCCTTGCCCTTCACGATGTCGGAGTACTCGACCTCCTTGCCGGTCCGCTCGTTGACCCGCTGGTAGCGGATGCGGTCGGCGGTGCCGCGCTCGAACTGGTTGAAGTGGATCGTGTGGTCCTCCGTCGCGCTGAACAGACCGACCGGTATCGACACCAGCCCGAAGCTGATGGACCCCGTCCAGATCGCCCGTGCCATGGCGCGCCTCCTGTCGTCCCTGGCCAGGTACCCCGTCGCGGGCCGCGTTAGTGCTGCTTCCGGCGCTCCAGGTCCCGCACCCGCCGTTGCGCCTCGCGGGCCGCGCGATCGGCGGCGTCGAGGTCCCGCTGCGCCGACCGGGCCCGCCTGCGCGCGTCGTGCTCGGCCTGCTCGGCGGCCTCGATGCGGCTGCGCAGCTCGCGCAGCGTCCCGGCCGCGTCGTCCGCGGCGCGTTCGGCGTCGGTCAGCTCGCCCTGCGCCTTCTCGCGCTCGGCGTCGGCGTCGGCGGCCGCGGAACGCGCCCGTTCGAGATCGCGGCGCAACCGCTCGTCCCGGTCCGGCCCGGCGTCGTCCCGCGCCACCGGGGTCGCGGCCGCCTGCTCCGGCAGGCCATCCACGTCGGCGGGGTCGAGCGCCGTGGTGAGCCGGCCACCCGCGACGGCCTGGGCGGCTGCGCTGCTGTTGACCGCGGCGGTGAAGGTGTTCTTCAGCTCCCGCGCGACCGCCTCGCTCGCCGGGTGCCCCGCCGACCGGGCCAGCGCCCTCGCCTGCTGGACGAGCCCGTGCACCACCTCGTGGCGCTGCTGCGACAGCCGGCGCAGGGCTTCACCCTCCAACTGGTCCTGCGCCGCGCGCAGCCCGTCCCCGAGCTCCACGAGCGCCGCGACCTCGTCGGGATGCTCGCGCGACAGCAGGTTCACCAGCCAGGCCGCCGTCGACGGCCGGCGCAGCGCGCCGATCTGCTCGGCCAGCTCCTTGTCGTCCTGCTGCCGGGCGCGCTTCACGGCGGCGTTGCGTGCGGCGGTGAACTCGTCGCGGGGCAGCGCGTAGAGCTCGTCGGCCACCTGGTCGAGATCCGCGGGCATGCCGGGGGAGTGCCCCGCCGGGTCGTCGACGAACCGGTGTCGTCGGCCGATCGGGGGGCCTCAGGCCGGCGCGCGTACCAGCCCGGCGGCGCCGTCCACCGTCACCTGCTGCCCGGTCGTGATCCGGGTGGTCGCGTCGGCGACCCCGACGACCGCGGGGATGCCGTACTCGCGTGCGACGACGGCCCCGTGCGAGTTCGGCCCGCCCATCTCCATCACCAGGCCACCCGCGGTGAGGAAAAGCGGCGTCCACCCGGGGTCGGTCGAGGGCGCGACCAGGATCTCGCCCGGCTCCAGGTGGGCGCCGACCGGATCGAGCACCACCCGTGCCGTCGCGGTGACGGTGCCGGCGGAGGCCGGGGTGCCGGTCAGCGCGCCCTCGACGTCGGCGGGCCGGCAGAGCGTCTCCGGCTCCGTGCCGTCGGAGAGCAGCACCCTCGGCACGTGCCGCCGCCGCAGCTCCCGGTCGTACTCCTCCCGGCGCCGGACCACCGTGGTCCGGTGGTCGGCGCCCGCGAGCGCGGAACGTGCCTCGGCGAGGTCGAGGAAGAACACGTCGGCCGGGTCGCTGAGCAGCCCGCGTGCCGCGAGCAGCTCGCCGACGGCCCGGAGCTCCGTCCGCGCGTGCGCCAGCAGCCGGACCAGGAAGTCCTTGTGCGTCTCGCGCAGCCCGGCCAGCTCGCGTACCCGCCGCAGCGCGACCCGCACCGCGAGCGCCCGGACGCGGGCGCGGCGCCGCACGCGCGCGACCACCGCCGCGACGGCGGCGTCGGCGCCCACCGCGCCGCGGGCGAACACGGCGTCCGGGGCGAGCTCGGGGTCCTCGAGACGCAGGTAGTTGGCCAGCACGCCCAGCACGTGGGCCGGGTCGTCGGACCAGCGGGGCATCCCGAGGTCGATCTCGGCAACGGCGCGGTGGCCGTGCCGGCGCAGGAACGCGCCGAGCCCGTCCTGCAGCACGGGCGGCAGCGTGCCCTCCCCGTACCGGGCTGCCAGTTCCGCCGCCGGCGCCGCCCGGAGCGCCTCGGCGGAGCCGGCGTCGGCGCGCAGCCGCGTGGCGAGGCCCCACAGCTCGAGGTCCATCTCCGTGGTGACGTTGTACGGCAGGGACCGCAGCACCTCGTGCGAGGTCGCCTCGTCGAGATCGCCGCCCGCGAGCTTGCGGGCCGCCGCGAGCATCGCCAGCCCGGCGAAGAACACCGGCGCGACCCGGGGGATCATCGAGAAGACGTGGGTCAGCGCCCGCTGCACCTCGTGCAGCCGCTGTTCCGCGGTGGCGTCCGCCGGCAGCGGGGTGAGGGTGCGTAGCCCGTGACCGATCCGGTCGACCCGCCGCCGCGCCACGGCCGGGCGCAGCACGGACAGGACGAGGAGCGGGGGCACCCGGTGGTGCACCAGCGTGCCCACCACCCGCCGGACGAACGGCCACCGCGACGTCGTGCGGACCGCGAGCGCGGGCTCGTCGAACAGCGCCCGGAGCACCACGGCCGAGCGGGCCTCCATGACGTCGAGGATTCGGGGGAGAACGGTGCGGCCGACCGCACTGCGCATGCCCGGCGTGATGTCGACGAACGCCCGTCCACCTGCCGTGACGAACGCGGGCGGCCCGGCGACCGGGTCGGCGATCGGGACGCCGAGCGCGGCGGCGGGGACGGACGTGATCACCCGGAACGCCGAGAGACCCATCGGCGTGATCGGCCGCGTGAGCCCCTGGGCCAGGCTGGCGCAGAAGTAGATGCGCAGGCCCTCGCCCGCCGGGTGGGGGAGCGGGTGCAGCGTGGTGATCGGCCGGGACTGGGTGAGCCACAGCGTGCCGTCGCCGTCGATGGCCCACTCGATGTCCTGCGGGGTGCGGTAGTGGGCCTCGACGCGCCGCCCGAGCGCGACGAGAGCCGCGATCTGGTCGTCGGTCAGGCTCGTCCGCGCCGCCCCGTCGGCCGTGACGACCTGCTCCGTGCCACCGCCCGCCAGCGGCCGCACCTCGACGGCCTTGTCACCCAGCCGGTGCTCGACGATCCGGCCGTCGCCCTCGACGACGACGTGGTCGGGGTTCACCGCACCCGACACCACCACCTCCCCGAGCCCGGGGCTCGCGTCGAGCACGGTGCGGGTCCGTTTGCCGGTCACCGGGTCGGCCGTGAAGAGCACGCCGGCGACCTGCGCTTCGACCATCCGCTGGACGACGACGGCCAGTTGCACCGCGCGATGGTCGATCCCCGTACCGGTCCGGTAGCTGACGGCCCGGTCGGTCCACAGCGAGGCCCAGCAGCGGTGCACCGCGTCGAGCACGGCGCCGACCCCGACGACGTTGAGGTAGGTGTCCTGCTGCCCGGCGAAGCTCGCCGCCGGCAGGTCCTCCGCGGTGGCCGACGACCGGACGGCAACCGGGACGTCCACTCCCAGCGCCAGGTACGCCCGGCACACGGCGTCGGCGACGCCGCCCGGCACGGGCGCGGCCAGCAGCGTGGCGCGGGCCCGCTCGCCCAGCTGTGCCGGCTCCCCGCCGAGCGCGTGGTCGAGGCCGGCGGCACGCGCCATCTGGGCGTACGCCGCAGTGGTCACGGCGAAACCCGGCGGCACCGGGAACCCCATGGTGATGAGCTCGCCGAGGTTCGCTGCCTTTCCGCCCACCTCGGCGAGCGCGCCCGAGTGGAGCCGGCGTAGATCGATGACGAAACCCTCGGCGGCCATGACTGACGGTAGCGCCGAAAGGCCTCGAACTCAACAGTTGTTGAATAGTGCGTGTCCGGTTCTCGACGCCCCACCGCGTCGAGCAGGCACACTCGGTGCGGTGGTGGACCAGGTGGACGGCGTGGACGGGCACGGCGCTGCGGCGCGGCCCGCCTGGAGACGGCGTACGCCGGGGGAACACCGATGGCCGGTCGTGGTGGGGGTGATCGTGGCGATCGGCCTGCAGCTGATGTTGCCCGACCAGGTGGTGCCCCAGGCCCGGTACGTCCTCCCGGTGCTCGAGTTCGTGGTGCTCGTCGGGCTGGTCGTGGTCAACCCGTTCCGCATCGACCGTCAGTCGTCCGCGCTGCGCATGGCCAGCCTCGGCCTGACCGGGCTCGTGGTGCTGGCGAACGCGTGGTCGGTGGTGCTACTGGTCGGGGAGCTGGTGAGCGGGCGCCCGGCCCCTCCCGTCGAGCTGCTCCTCGCGGGCGGTGAGATCTGGCTGATCAACATGCTGGCGTTCGCGCTCGTGTACTGGGAGCTGGACCGGGGTGGCCCGGCGGCACGGGCGCACGCCGTGGCCGATCTGCCCGACTTCCTGTTCCAGCAGATGCAGAGCCCCGACTTCGCCCCCCGCAACTGGAAGCCCGCGTTCGTCGACTACGTCTACCTGTCCTTCACCAACGCCACGGCGTTCAGTCCCACCGACGTGATGCCGCTCTCGCGGTGGGCGAAGCTGACGATGCTGGTGCAGGCCGCCGTCGCGCTGGTCATCGTGGTGCTCGTGGTCGCCCGCGCGATCAATGCTCTGTCCTGAGCGCCCGTAGCAGCCGGTACTCGCGGATCACCAGGATGATGATCACGATGTCGAGCGCGGCCAGCAGCGGCAACACCACCGAGCCGGTGTGCACGGCCCGGTACAGCTCGTAGACCACGAACACGCCGAGCACGACGGCCGCCACCGGGTACGCGGGCACCCACCGCCGCAGCAGCGCCACCACCAGCGCGAGCTTCACGATGCCGTGCAACCCGAGGTAGAGGACCACGAAGGTGCGGTTACCCGAGGCGAACTCCGCCGTGCCGGCGACGAGGTGGCGCGCCAGGAGGCCGTCGGGCGCGCCGAGCAGGTCCCGGCTGATGACCTCGGCCACCAGATGCTGCACCGCGGCGCCGGGCACGAGGAGCAGCACGATGGCGCCGATCAGCTCGGCCGCGCCGTCCAGCCCCTTGATGACCATGGCGAGCTTGAACAGCCGCTCGGTGCTGTTCGCCGCCGGGACGTCAGCCACGGTGGCGCACCGGCGAGCGCGCGATCACCGGCCACGTCGCCCGGCCGGTTCCCCCGAAGATCTCCATGTATCGCCTCGCTCCGTTCGCGGCGGCCCACGAGGATGCTGCTGCAGGCCGCTGTCCAGCGTAGGTGCCTGAGAAGGCCCTCCACCCGAACGACGACGGGCCGGCTCGGGCGGGACATGATCGAGGCGTGATCACTCAGCCGGTGAACCGATGAGTCGCCACCACCGGGAGACGCCGCTCGTGCGGCTCGAACCGGCGACTGCGGACGAGTACGCCGCCATCCGCCTGCTCGTGCTCGAGAGCCACGCAGGAGGCGTCGCCGAGGCCCGGCGGATCTCCCTCTCCGACGCCCGGGAAGAGGCCGCGCGCAAGATCGACGAGGTGCTGCCCCGAGCTCTGGAGACGCCCGGCATGCTGTTCCGCACCGCGTGGGTCGCCGACCAGCCGGTCGGCCACATCTGGAGCGCTCTGCCCGCCCCGCCGGACCGCCCGGAGGCGGCCTGGGTCTTCTTCGTCACCGTCCACCCCGAGTACCGGGGCAACGGCTACGGCCGGGCCATCCTGCTCGCCGCCGAGGAGGAGCTGATCGGGCTGGGCGTCCCGCGGCTGGAGCTGAACGTCTTCGGGAGGAACACCGCGGCGATCGGGCTCTATCGCAGCCTCGGCTACGAGGTCACGTCCCAGCGGATGGCGAAACCGCTGCAACCGGCGCCGACTGTCACCTGACCCTCACCGCTCGCGGCCGGTGGACCCGCCACGGCCCGTCAGCTCACGTCGACCACCACCTTGCCTGCGACCGTGCCGCTGCCCATCGCGGCGTGGGCGTCGGCCGCGGTCTCGAGGGTGAACCGCCGGGAGTCGAGCACGGGCCGCAGCGCTCCGGTGTCGACCAGCGCGGCGACGTCACGCAGGATCTCGCCGTGGTGCGTGCGTCCGCGTCCGGTCAGCATCGGCGCCAGCGTGAAGACGCCGGAGTAGGTGGAGCCCCGCAGCGACAGGGGCGTGAGGTCGTGGGCGCCCCAGCCCAGCACGCTCACCACGTGCCCGGTGTAGGTGCGCACCGCCGGGAAGGACGCATCGAGCGTCGTTCCGCCGACGGTGTCGAGGATGACGTCGAACCCCTCGCCGCCGGTGTGCTGCGTGACGTACTCCTCCACCGGGGTGGTGGTGTAGTCGATCGGGGTGGCGCCGAGGCGTTCGATGACCGCCAGCTTGCAGGCCGACCCGGTGGCGAAGACCTCGGCGCCGCGGGCCCGGGCGATCTGGACGGCGACGTGCCCGACGCCGCCGGCGCCGGCATGCACCAGCACCTTCTGGCCGGCGTCCACATGTGCCCTGTCCACGAGGGCTTCCCACGCGGTGATGGCGACCAGGGGGAGCGCCGCGGACTCCCGCAGGCTCACCGCCTCCGGCTTGCGAGCCAGTAACGTGGCGTCCACGGCGGCGTACTCGGCGAGTGATCCCTGGAGGTCCCCGATGCCGCCGGTCAGCCCGTACACCTCGTCACCAGGGGAGAAGCCGGTGACACCGGCGCCGATCTCCTCGACCACTCCCGCGAGGTCCATGCCGAGCACGGCGGGCAACCGGGTCGGGCGGCCCTGCGTCGCACCGCCCCGGGCGGCCGTTGCCGCCGTGAGCTTCAGGTCCAGCGGGTTGACGCCACTCGCTGCCACCCTCACCAGAACCTCGCCCGGACCGGCGACCGGCTTCTCGATCTCGCCCAGGGTGAGCGGACTACCGAACTCTTCCAACAGTGCGGCGCGCATCAGCGCTACCTCGTCTCTTGTGTCGTTGATCGGTTCTGCCGGGAGGTGTGTCCCGCCACGAGCAGGCGCGCTGCGGCCTTCGCCTCGTCCACGACCGCGCGGTCCTGCAGCAGCCGGCCGGAGGCCAGAGCGCCGTCGATCAGGAGCCCGATGTGCCGGGCGAGCGAGCCCGCATCCTCCGCGCCTGCCGCTGCGCCGAGCTCGGTGAGCCAGGCCTGGCGACGTTGCGTGTGCTGCACGGTGATCGCCCGCGCCTCCGAACCGAGCCCGGTCTCGACCGCGGCGCTGACGAACGGGCATCCGAAGAAGCCGTGCCGGTCGAAGGCGTCGAGGAGGGCATCGAAGAGCCCGACGAGCTGAGCTGCGGCATCGTCCCCGGCGCGCTGCGCAGCGGCCTGCAGCTGTGCCATCCAGGAGTCGTCCGTCCTGCGCAGGTACCTCGCGACGAGCTCGTCCTTCGTGCGGAAGTGCACGTACAGGGTCGACTTGGCGACGCCGGACTCCGCGATCACCTGGTCGATGCCCACCCCGCGCAGCCCGTTGGCGTAGAAGAGCTCGGCCGCCGTCGCGAGGATCTTCTCCTCGGTGTTGGTCTTCCTGGTCCGCGTCACCATGGCGTACCTCCCTAATCGAACAGACTAGTACGTTCGATTAACGGCGTCGGGTGACGCCTGTCTCCTGTCCGGGTGGAAGGCCGGCGGCTTGACCGCCACTCGAACATACGTTCTACTCGATCTCCATGACGACGGGCTGCAGGTTGTGACGGCGGAGAAGGCGGCCACGACGGACGTGAAGGGCCGGCTCCCGACGCCGTACTGGCGGCTGTGGTGGGCCGGCGCGATCGACAATGTGGGCGACGGTGCGTTCGTCACGGCAGTGCCCCTGCTGGCGGTGCAGTTGGCCCCTACCCCGGTGCTGGTGGCGGCGGTATCGGCAGCCGCTTATCTGCCGTGGCTGATCTTCTCCCTGCCTGCCGGCGCGCTGGTCGACCGCCACGACCGGAAGCGGCTGATGGTGTGTTCGCAGCTCGCGCAGGCAGCGGTCGTGACCGTCGCGGCGATCCTCGTCGCCACCGGCGAGATGCACGTGGCCGTGCTCGCGGCGATGGCGTTCATGCTCGGGGCGTGTGACGTCGTTTTCGGCAACGCCGCGCAGGCGATGCTGCCCCAGATCGTTCCGGGACCGTTGCTGAACCGGGCCAACGGCTACCAGAACACGGTGACCAACACGGGGCAGCAGTTCCTCGGCCCACCGGCGGGCAGCTTCCTGTTCGCAGTCACGGCCGCCGCACCGTTCGCGCTGAACGCCGTGTCCTTCCTGGGATCCGCCGCCCTGATCGCCACCCTGCCCCCAGGCAGGCGATCAGCGGCCGAGCATGCGCCGATGCACACCGCGATCAGGGACGGGCTGCGCTGGCTGCTGCGCCACCGCCAGCTGCGCACCCTCGCGGTGCTCCTGGCCGTCAACACCTTCTGCTACGCGATGGGCACCTCGACCCTGGTCCTGCTCGCCACCCAGACCCTGCACGTCACCGCCGGTGGCTACGGCGTGCTCCTGACCGCCGCGGCCGTCGGGGGCGCGATAGGGGGCGTGGTCAGCGAGCGCCTGGTGGCCTGGTCGGGCACGTTGCCCGCGTTGCTGGCGTCCCTCGCGGCGAACGCGCTGATCTTCGTAGCCACGGGCATCGCGCCCGATCTCGTGGTCCTCGCCGTCCTGCTGGCGCTCGGTGGCTTCGCCACCACGATCTGGAGCGTGCTCACCCTGAGCCTGCGCCAGCAGCAGGTACCCGATGACCTGCGCGGGCGCGTCAACAGCGCCTACCGGATGATCGGCTGGGGCTTGATCCCGCTCGGAGCGCTGGCGGGTGGCCTGGTGGCCGAGAAGGTGGGACTGCGCGCCCCGTACCCCATCGCGGGCGCGATCCGGGGTCTCGCCCTTCTCGGCGCGCTCCCCGTTCTCCTCGCGACCATGAGAAGCCCGGCTCGTCGTCATCGGCGCGAGTGCGGGTGACGGCCGGCCGCTACGGCGGGAGCCGGTAGACCGACACGTGGGAGCGGGACTCGGCCGTGAACTCCGACTCGTCCCAGTCCGCGTGGCGCCACTCCAGCTCGAAGCCGGCGAGCTGGGCCATGAGATCGAGCTCGCCGGGCCAGATGTAGCGGTGCGGGCTGCGGAACAGCTCCGCTTGCCTGCCGTCGGAGAACCGGAAGTGGTGCGACACGACGTTCTGGTTCTGGACGTCGTAGGTGTCGAGCCCGATGTAGCCGGGCTCGTTGTGCCAGACCGTCGCCTCCCGGCCCGGGGGGAGCGCCCGCAGCTCGGGCACCCAGAGCTCGATCACGAAGCGGCCACCGGGGGTGAGGTGGCGGGCCGCGTTGCGGAAGCAGGCGACCTGTTCGGCCTGGGTGAGCAGGTTCGAGATCGTGTTGAACACGAGGTAGACCAGCGTGTAGGAGCCGGGGGCGAGTGCGGTGGCCATGTCGCCGATGACCACCGGGATCGTCGCCTCGTCCACCTTCGTCCGCAGCCGGTCGGCCATGGGACGTGACAGCTCGATGCCGGTGACGGGCACCCCCCGCTCGGCGAGCGGCACGGCCACGCGGCCGGTCCCGATCGCGAACTCCAGCGCCCGCCCACCACCGGCGAACTCGGCGAGCCGGTCGACGGTCGGCCCCAGGACCTCGGGGGCGAACATGCCGGTTCCGGGCGTGTCGTAACGACGAGCGACCTCGGCGTCCCAGATTTCCTCTCGCACGGCGCCCACCATGGCGACGGAGCATGCGGACCGTCCAGCGGGTTTCCGGCCGGGTGAGCGCCTGCCGATCACCGGACGGACGGGCTGTTCCCCGGTGTCAGGGCCGGACCGGTCCGTCGCGTGCGTGCCCAGATGACGGCGGTGACCACCGCGTGCTGGCCGGCGAGCGCTGTGCGTACCCCCTCGTTTGGGTCCGCTGCTATCAGACGTCGCTGTCAGGGCACCTCGGTGTGAACTCGTGGCTACGTGGCTGCCTGAGATATGGGGTGAGGTCAGCCAACATGCAGCAGCTTCAAAGGGCTGCCTCCGGCTGCTACCGCTGCTGTGCGTCAGCTTCGACCGGGCGCATCGTCGCGAGCCGCGGCGGGTGTCGTCACTGTGTCGTTCGGTCTATCTGCGTGGCGAGGGTCGCGGTGAAGGCTAAGAGGGGCGCGGCGGTCCGTAGCGGATCTTCCAGGTGGGGGGAGTGTCCGAGCCCGGGCAGCATCTCAACATGCGCGCCCGCAACGGCGTGGTAGTCGGCGGCGTGGGGCGATCGCCATCGCCGGTCGTCCTCGCCGTAGATCACGAGCAGCGGCTTGCCGAGGGGAACCAGCCGATCCGGGAGCGGCTGCTGCTCGATGTAGGCACGGGACGCCTGCATCGTCGTGGTGAACGTGTGGTAGGTCATACAGCGCACGTCGTCCAGGAGTTGTTGCGGGGGCTGGTAGCCCGGGCGGCTGAAACCAGTGCTCGCTACCTGATGGAGCTGCTCGTCGGTGAGATGCGGCCACTGCGAGGGTTCGATGGCGCCTTCTGGTGTTGCAATGCGCGCCTCCACGCGGGGTCCGGTGTTGATGAGCGCGAGCGCCGTCACCAGGTCGGGTCGTTGCTCGGCGAGAGCGGTGGCGGCGTTACCGCCGGAAGAGTGGCCGACCACGATGACGTGCTCGACGCCGAGCTGGTCCAGTGCTCCGGCGACCCGGCGTGCCTGCGCGGGGATCTCGTAGTCGCCATCGGCCGGTTTGTCCGACCGGCCGTGCCCGAGCAGATCGAGCCGGATGACGCGATGGGACGTGGTCAGCAGCGGAACCAGCGGGTCCCATGTACGGCTTGAGGAGCCGGACCCGTGGATGAGCAAGAGCGCGGGGGCGTCGCGTGGGCCGTCCTGGCAGACGTGGATGGTGCCGCCCTCCAGCGGCAGGGTCGCCTCCTCGACGGTGGCCACGGCGTCGCTTGTCACGTGCGGTTCGTCGCGAGGAACAGTCACGAGCCCCATGGGACCACTGTCCCCGGCGGTGCGCGCCGGTGGATTGGACAAGACAACCCGGACCCTTTATGAAGGAGTGACTCCCGCACCAGACGTCATCGCCCACACCGACGCCAACCCGCCCACAGCGCTCGCGCTCCCATGGCAGGACGTTGACGGCGACCCCACGAGACAGCCCTCCTGATCGCCGGTGATCACGGACGGATCCGCAGCGGCGACCTGTTCAACAAGGTCATCTGGCAGCCGGCCTTCATCGCTACCAGCGCGCCCGGGCGGCCTTCGACGGTGTCTTCGCCCCGACCACCGGCGAGAGCCCAGACGGCCTGACGGCGGCCTGATCATGGATCCAGTGGGGGAGGGCCAGAGTGGCCGGATCGATGATCTAGCCCCTTGCCAGCGAGCGGGCGATCACCAGGCGCTGGATCTGGTTGGTGCCCTCGAAGATCTGCATGATCTTGGCTTCCCGCATGTAGCGCTCCACCGGGAAGTCGCGGGTGTAGCCGTAGCCGCCGAGCACCTGCACGGCGTCGGTGGTGACCTTCATCGCGGCGTCCGTGGCCACGAGCTTCGCGACGCTCGCCTGCCTGCTGTAGTCCCGCCCGGCGTCACGGCGGCGGGCGGCATCGAGGTAGGTGGCGCGGGCCGAATCGACGGCGGCGGCCATGTCGGCGAGCAGGAACCCGAGGCCCTGGTGGTCGATGATCTTCTTGCCGAACGTGGTGCGCTCGTTGGCGTAGGCCACTGCGGTGTCGAGGGCGGCTCTGGCGAGGCCGGTGGCGACCGCGGCTATCCCGAGCCGGCCCGAGTCGAGGGCCGCGAACGCGATCTGCAGACCCTGGCCCTCGGCTCCCAACAGCCGTTCGGCGTCGAGCACGGCGCCGTCCCAGTTCGCGGTGGTGGTGGGGATGGCGTGCAGGCCCATCTTCTCCTCCGGCCTGCCGAAGGAGAGACCGTCGGCGGCTCCCGGCGCGAGGAAGCACGAGACCCCGCGAGGGCCGTCGGCGGTGCGGGCGAAGAGCGCGTAGAAGTCGGCCTTCCCGCCGTGGGTGATCCACGCCTTCGTGCCGGTGATGCGGTAGCCGTTGTCGACCTTCTCCGCCCGGCAGGCGAGCGCGGCGGCGTCGGAGCCGGCCTGCGGCTCCGACAGGCTGTAGCCACCGATCATCTCCCCGGCGAGCATGTGCGGCAGCCAACGCTCCTGCTGCGCGGGCGACCCGAAGGTGGCGAGCGGGAAGCACGAGAGCCCGTGCACGCTCACCGCCACGGCGACGGCCGCCCACCGGGCCGCGAGCTCCTCCAGGACCTGCAGGTAGACCTCGTAGGGCTGGCCGCCCCCGCCGAGCTCCTCCGCGTAGGGCAAGCCGAGCAGGCCGGCCTCGCCGAGCGTCGCGAACAGGCCGTCCGGGTAGGTCTCGGCGCGCTCGTGCTGCTCGACGCGGGTGGCGAGCTCCTTGTCGGCGATCTCGCGCGTGAGCGCGAGCAGGTCCTCGGCCTCCTGGGTGGGAAGCAGTCGGTCGACGGCCATCCGAGCTCCTAACGGTACTGAGTAGAAGACTTCAGTACCGTCTAGAGTAGCCGTCATGTCGACCCCCGTCCCCGTCCGGCGCGGTGCCGCTCGCAGAGAGCAGCTGTTCGACCAGCTCGTGGGGCTGCTGCTGGCCGAGGGCTTCGCGCACCTCACGCTCGACGACCTCGCCGCGCGCCTGCACTGCTCCAAGCGCACCCTCTACGCGCTGGCCGGGAGCAAGGAACAGCTGGTGCGGGCCGCGGTGGTGCACTTCTTCCGGGGGGCGACCGAGCGTGTCGAGGCCGCCGTCGCCGCGGAGGGTGACCCGAGCCGCCGCGTGGGCAGGTACCTCGGTGCGGTCGCCATCGAACTCGCCCCGGCGTCCGCGCGGTTCGTGGAGGATGTCGCGGGCTTCCCGCCCGCCGCAGAGGTGTACGCGCGCAACACCCGCGCCGCCGCCCGACGGGTGCAGCAGCTCGTCGACGAGGGAGTGGCGGCCGGAGCGTTCCGCAACGTGCACACCGGGTTCGTGGCGGACGTCGTCACGTCGGTGATGGTGCGCATCCAGCAGCGGCAGGTGGCCGCGGCCACCGGTCTGGACGACGCCGACGCCTACGCCCGGCTGGCCGAACTCCTGCTGCACGGGCTCGGCGTCCCCTGACCACGCACATCTGGTGACCACCGTGCACACGTCAGGACGTGTGCACGGTGGCCACTACGGGTGCGCGGCGCGGCCGGGGCGACATGACGGGTGCGGGGCGACTCGCGCGCGGAAGGG
>NZ_JAAXKY010000103.1 GCF_012911925.1 Pseudonocardia xinjiangensis
GCCTCGATGCGCCACAGCTGGGCCCGCGTGCAGGTGGGGCAGATCCAGGTGATGGATCCGTCGCGTTCGTGCTGGCTGCTCCAGGCGACGCCGGTGGCATCGGTGGGTGTTCGCAGGCGGGCGCAGAGCGGGCAGTGACGATTCTCGATGCGGCGAGGCTCCATGCCCCACGATTCTGGCGGACCCAGTTTGCCGGGCCGTGAACCCGGCGCAACGGATGCGGTGCGTGGAGGTCCGACTACCGGGTGTCCGTCAGAGTGAGCCCAGAAACCGGTCGATCCGCACCAGCGCCTCCTCCAGCAGGGGCAACGCCGTGGCGTAGGAGCAGCGCACGTGTCCCTCGCCGGACGGGCCGAACACGCTCCCGGGCACCACCGCCACCCGTTCGGTGCGCAGCAGCTGTTCGGCGAAGGTCTCCGAGTCGAGGCCGGACCGGCGGATCGAGGGGAACGCGTAGAACGCGCCACCGGGCTCGGGACAGTCGAGGCCGATCTCGCGCAGACCCTTCACGAACACCCGGCGACGGCGGTCGTAGTCGGCGACCATCGACTGCACGGCGTCGTCCGGGCCGGACAGGGCCTCCACCGCCGCGAGCTGTGAGACGTGCGGCGCGCACAGCATCGTGTACTGGTGCACGCGCACGCAGAGCTCGGCGACGGGCCGCGGCGCGCAGATCCAGCCGACCCGCCAGCCCGTCATGGCGTGGGCCTTCGAGAACCCCCCGAGCAGCACCGTGCGCTCGCGGGCGCCGGGCAGCGTGCCGAGGCAGGTGTGGCCGCCGCTGTAGGTCAGCCGGTCGTAGATCTCGTCGGAGACCAGGTAGAGGTCGTGCTGCTCGGCGAGCCGGACCAGTGCCTCCAGCGCGGCGCGGGGCTGTACGGCGCCGGTCGGGTTGGCGGGCGAGCCGATGAGGATCGCCTTGGTGCGCGGGGTGATCGCTGCCGCGACGACCTCGGCGTCGACCGCGAAGCCGTCCTCCCAGCGGGTCGGCACCCGCACCGGGACGCCGCCGGCGAACGCGACGCACGGCTCGTACGCCACGTAGCAGGGCTCGGGCACGATCACCTCGTCGCCCGGGTTGAGCAGCACCCGCAGCGCGAGGTCGAGGCCCTCGGAGACCCCCGTGGTGATCAGGCACTCGCCGTCCGGCACGTAGTCGGCGCCGTACCGGGAGGCCAGATCGGCGCAGATGAGCTCCCTCAGCTGCAGCAGGCCCGCGTTGGACGTGTAGGTGGTGAACCCGTTCTCCAGGGCGTAGATCCCCGCCTCCCGCACGCGCCACGGCGTCACGAAGTCGGGCTCGCCGACACCGAGGGAGATCACGTCGTCCATCTCGGCGGCGATGTCGAAGAACCGCCGGATGCCCGACGGCGGGCAGGCCGCGATGACGCCGTTGAGCTCCTTCATCAGGGCGTCACCGGTAGCCGATGGTCCTGCTCCGGCAGGGTGAACGCGTCGCCGTCGCGCTTGTAGGTCTTGAGCACGAAGTGGGTGGCCGTGGCCTGCACGCGGTCGATCGTCGAGAGCTTCTGCGAGACGAAGTCCGAGACTGCGCGGATGGTGCGCCCGGTCACCGTGCAGCGCAGGTCGTGGCTGCCGGACACGAGGTGGACGCTGCGGACCTCGTCGAACCGGGCGATCCGCGCGGCCACGTCGTCGAACCCCACGCCACGGGCAGGTGCCAGCGACACGTCGATGAACGCGGTGACCGTCTCGCTCGTCGGGTCGTCGTCGACGGCGTCCCAGTCGACCACCGCCTTGTAGCGGCGGATCGCGCCCGACGCCTCCCAGGTGGCGATCGCCTCGCTCACCTCGGCGACCGGCAGGCCGGTCATGGTCGCGATGGTGTCGTGGGAGAGCTGGGCGTCGCGCTCCAGCAGTTCGAGGATCTGACGCACGGCTCGACCCTACGTCGCACTGCCGCCTGCTCGCGCCACGTACCGGCCAGCCGGCCCACGGCGGTGTGCAGCAGCGGAGGCGGGTTCGAGGCGAAGCAGAGGCGCGCGGCGCCGTCCAGCCGCCGGGTGACCGCGAAGGCCTCGCCCGGCACGAACCCCACGCCGCCCCGCAGAGCGTGCGGGAGCAGCTCGGCCGGCCGGGTGCCGTCGGTGAACTCCAGCCAGCAGAACATGCCGCCCGTGGGGACGGAGCAGGTGACGGCGTCCCCGAACGCCGCCCGGACGGCGCCGGTGAGCGCGCCCGCCCGCTCGCGCAGCGCGATGCGCAGCATGCCCAGGTGCCCGTCGAACCAGTGCGTGTCGGCCAGTAGCTCCGCCGCGACGGCGTGGGTGAGCGTGGAGCCGCAGAGGTCGCTGCACTGCTTGAGCCGCTCGACCGCGGCCAGCAGTGCTGCCGGGCCGGTCAGCCAGCCGACCCGCAGCGCGGGCGCGAGGACCTTCGACACGCTCCCCAGCCGGACGACGCGCTCGCCGTGGGCGGCCACCGGGACCGGGGGCGGACCGTCGAAGGCGAGCAGGCCGTAGGGGTCGTCCTCCACCACGAGGAAGCCGTACCGGTCGGCGAGCGCGGCCAGCCGGGCGCGGCGGTCCCCGCTGAGCGTCACCCCGCGCGGGTTGTGGAAGCTGCTGACGGTGTGGACGAGCCGGGGGCGCAGGCCAGTGGCCAGCAGCCCGGCGAGCGCGTCGACGTCCATCCCGCCGTCGTCGACGGGCACTGCGTGCAGCGTCGCGCCTGCGGCCTGGAACACCTGGAGCGCGCCGACGTACACCGGGTCCTCGACGACCACCGCGTCGCCGGGGTCGAGCGTCGTGCGCGCGACGAGGTCGAGGGCCTGCTGCGAGCCGGTGGTCACCACGATCTCGGTGGGGATGAGAGCCCTCCCGAGCCGCGCGCCCTCCGTGCCCGCGAGAACCTCCCGCAGCCGCCGCAGCCCGACGGTCTCGCCGTACTGCAGGGTCGCGGGATCGCCTGCCGCGGTCGCGAGCGCGGCGGCGATCCGCTCCCGGGGGAGCAGGTCGGTGCCGGGCAGGCCGCCGGCGAGCGAGATGACGTCGTCGCGCGCGGTGAGCGCGAGAAGGTCGCGGATGGCCGAGCCGCGCACGTCGCGCAGCCGGGCGGAGAGGTGGACGGTCACGGAGATCTCGCCTTCTGGCGTGGACACGGGGACGGATGTGGTCGTCCCTGGATCAGCAGGGCGAGACGGGCGGCAGGCCCCGGTTGCGGGCCCGGCCCTCCGACAGCGTGCCCGGCCTTCCTGCGATCCGGAACCCGGTTCCCAGTCAATGGGAGGGGTCGGACGATCGTGACCAACCCGCCGGGATACGGTCAGGCGCATGCTGCTGTGGATCAACGGCCCGTTCGGCGGCGGCAAGACCCAGACGGCGTACGAGCTGCGCCGACGGCTGCCCGGCAGCATCGTGTGCGACCCCGAGCACATCGGTTTCGGGTTGCACCGCACGATGCCGCCCGCGCTCCGCGGCGACTTCCAGGATCTCTCCGCCTGGCGCCACGGCGTGCGCGAGGTGCTGGGCATCGTGCTCCGCAAGCACGACGGCCCGGTCATCGCGCCGATGACCCTCGTGCACCCGCTCTACTTCGCCGAGGTCGTCGGCCGGCTGCGCGAGGACGGCCATGAGGTGCGCCATTTCGCGTTGCTCGCCGAGCGCGGCACCGTGCTGAGGCGGCTGCGGGAGCGGGGGCTCGGCCGCGGGCTGAAGCGGGAGAGCTTCGCCGTCCGCCGGCTCGACGACTGCCTGGAGCGGCTCCGGGAGCCGGAGTTCGCCGAGCACATCCACACCGACCAGCTGCCGATCGCGCAGGTCGCCGAGCACATCGCGGGCTCCGCGGGGCTGCCGATCGCCCCGAACACCGACAGCCCGCTGCGCGGCCGGCTCCGGCGGTACGCGACGGGACTGCGGCACGTCCGCTTCGACTGATACCGACGGGCGCGCCGGCGTCAGTGGTCGAGCCGCTCGCGGAGGTCGGCGAGGGTGTCGAGAGTGGTCTCGGGGGGCGCGGCGACCTGCAGCACGAGATGCCCGACCCCCAGCTCGGCCACCCGGCGGGCGTCCTGCGCCCACTGCTCGACCGTGCCGCGGAACAGCGGACGGCCCTCGCCGGCGTCCTGGTCGGGCACGGCGTCACCGCGCAGCACGACCGGCAACGCGGCGGGGTCCCGGCCTGCCTCGGCCGCCGCGGCGCGGAAGACGGCGAGGTCGGCAGCCAGCTCGTCGAGATCGGTGCGGTAGGGATGCAGCCCGTCGGCGAGCCGCGCTGCCCGCCGGATCCCGGCCGCGGTGCTGTAGCCGAGCAGGACGGGGATCGCCGCGCGGCCGAACGGTTTCGGCCCGACGTCCGAGGGCGCCACCGGGTGGGCGCCGCCGGGGACCTCGACGGGGTCGGGGCCCCAGACGGCACGCAGTGCCGCGAGATGCTCCTCGACGCGACGTCCGGTGCTGCCCGCGGGTGCGCCTGCCGCAGCGAACTCCTCGCGCATCCACCCGGGGGCCAGCCCGGCGACCACCCGCCCGCGGGAGAGCTGGTCGACGGTGGCGAGGCGGCGGGCGAGCAGCACCGGCGGCTGCAGCAGCGCCAGCACCGCGCTGGTGCCCAGCCGGACGCGGCGGGTGAGCGCGGCGAGGTGGGCGAGGACGTCGATGGGGTCGAGGACGCACGCGTAGCCCTCGGCCGGCAGCTCGACCGGCACGGGCACGCCGGGCATCGTGACGGCGCCGCGCGGGCGCAGCCAGCGGTCCATCACCCAGACCGAGTGCAGACCGGCCGCCTCCGCGCCCGTCGCCAGCCGCACGAGGTCCTCCGCGACCACCGCGGCGCCGGCGTTGGGCAGTGCGACTCCGAGTTCCATGCCGTGACGTTCCATGCCCTGACGACGAACGGCGCTCGCGGGGATCGACACCGGTCAGCGGCGGGTGAGGGCGTCGAGGTCGACGGTGACGCGATGGCCGGCGACGTCGAGATCGGCCGTGCCGGTGTGCTCGCCGGACAGCTCGTAGTCGCCGTCGACCAGTACATGTGCGGTGAGGCTGGTGGGACTGCCGAGGTCGATGATCCAGTACTGCGGGATGCCGGCGTCGGCGTACTCGGAGGACTTCAGCACCCGGTCGACGCGGCGGGTGCCGTCGGACAGCACCTCGGCGGCGAGCAGTACGTCGGCGGCCGGAAGCCGCGGCGGGTTGTGCTCCACGATATGGCTCCGGGTGACGCTGACGTCGGGCACACGCACCGTCGGCGGACTGGCGGAAGCCACCACCTCGACCTCCGTCAGGGCGGTGAGCTCCGGCGGCAGTTGCTCGTCGACGCGATACCCCAGCCGCATGACCGCTCGCTGGTGCCACGACAGCCGCATCGGTGACATCACGACAAGACCCTCCGCGAGCTCGAGCCGCACGCCCTCGGTCTCCGGCAGCGCGTCCCACTCTTCGAGCGTGAGGAAATGGTTCGGCCACGAGAGAGTCATCGCCTTCTCCTTCCGACGACGGCATGGTCGCACGCTGCACCGACATCCCCGGGCGGTTCGGTGGTTCCCACGCCGCAGTGGCACGCTGATGGCGATGAGCACCGAGGCAGACGGGCTGTTCGAGCTGGACGAACCGGAGCCGGCCGCTGCGGGCGGGTCCCCGGCCGAGCCGGCTCGCGCCACGGCGCCGCTCGCGGTCCGGATGCGTCCGCGCACACTCGACGAGGTGGTCGGGCAGGCCCACCTGCTGCGGCCCGGTGCCCCGCTCCGGCGCCTCGTGGAAGGCGGAGCGGCTGCCTCCGTGCTGCTCTACGGCCCGCCCGGCACCGGCAAGACCACCATCGCGCGGCTGCTGGCCGGCGTGGGCAGCCGGCATTTCGTCGCGCTCTCGGCGCTCTCGTCGGGGGTCAAGGAGCTGCGCGCGGTGATCGACGACGCCCGCAGGCGCCGCGACCGGCTCGACCAGCAGACGGTCCTGTTCATCGACGAGGTGCACCGTTTCTCCAAGACCCAGCAGGACGCGCTGCTCGGTGCCGTGGAGGACCGGCTGGTGCTGCTCGTGGCCGCCACCACGGAGAACCCGTCGTTCTCGGTGGTGTCCCCGCTGCTCTCGCGCTCGCTGGTGCTGCAGCTGCAGTCGCTCACCGACGACGACGTGCGGTCGCTGCTGCGCCGCGCCGTGGCCGACCCGCGCGGGCTCGGCGCCGCCGTCGAGTTGACGTCCGACGCGGAGAACGCGCTGGTGCGGCTCGCGTCCGGCGACGCCCGCCGCGCCCTCACGGCGCTCGAGGCGGCGGCCGACGGGGTCGCCGGCACCGGCGCCACCCAGATCGACGTGCCCGCCGTCGAGCGGGCGGTCACCGAGGCCACGGTCCGCTACGACCGCCAGGGCGACCAGCACTACGACGTGATCAGCGCGTTCATCAAGTCGATCCGCGGCTCCGACCCCGACGCGGCACTCCACTACCTCGCCCGGATGCTGGTGGCGGGGGAGGACCCACGGTTCATCGCGCGGCGGCTGATGGTGCACGCGAGCGAGGACGTCGGGCTCGCCGACCCCACGGCACTGCCGGCGGCCGTGGCCGCGGCGCAGGTGGTGGCGCTCGTCGGGCTCCCGGAGTGCCGGCTCGCGCTGGCCCAGGTCACCGTGCACCTGGCAACCGCGCCGAAGTCCAACGCCGTGATCACGGGTATCGACGAGGCGATGGCCGACGTCCGGGGCGGGGCCACCGGCGCCGTCCCGGCGCACCTGCGCGACGGCCACTACGCCGGGGCGCAGAAGCTCGGCAACGCCGTGGGCTACCGCTACCCGCACGGCACGCCCGAGGGGGTGCTGGAGCAGCAGTACCCGCCCGACGCGCTGGTCGGGCGCGACTACTACCGCCCCACGGGCCGGGGCGGCGAGCGGGTGCTGGCCGAGCGCCTCCCGAAGCTGCGCCGGGCCGTCCGCGGGGAGGGCTGACCCCTACGACCGGCGGCGGGCCGGGGACCAGGCCGGGTCGCGGCCGAGCAGGGTGAGGGTGCGGTCCCAGGCGCCCGTCGCTCCGCTCGTCAGCGCGGGGGCGAACGGTGACCCGGGCTGCTCGCGGAAGGCACCGGTCGGCACGCTTTCGGCCACCGTGAGGCCGGCGGCGACGAGGTCGTCGTCGTAGTCGGGGGCGAGCCCGAGCGAGGCGGCGACGTCCCAGCCGTGCACGATCGTGTCGATCAGGTGGAAGCCGGCGACCTGCTCCAGCGGGAACCGGTTGCGGAACTCCGGTAGCCACACGGTGCCGGCCGGGTCGGCAGCGGCCTCGGCGAAGGCACCCGTGACCGTGGCCAGCGCCGCAGCGGCGGCCACGGCGGGCTCGGCCCCCAGCGGGCGTGGAGCGAACGCCGCGACGTCGACGTCGGCCCCGTTCCCGGCGCGCACGGCCGCGGCGAACCCGTGGTCCTGGCCGGTCATGTGCTCCAGCAGGGCCCCCAGGTCCCAGCCGGTGCAGGGAGTGGGAACGCCGAGGTCGACCGGCCGGACCCGGGCGAGAACCGGTGTGACGGCGGCAGCGGCTCGGCGATGCAGGTCGATGATCTCCATCGGGAGACTATCTACCGAGGTAGACGATCGGTCAAGCGCTATCGTCGCGCGACATGGAGCAGCGCCACGACCTCGGGGCCGCGTTCGCCCGCCTGACGCGGGTGATGATCGAGGCCGAGACGCCGGTGCTGCGTGCTCACGGCGTCGAGATGTGGGACTACGCGGTGCTCGGCGCTCTCGAGGAGGGGGCGGCGCCGACGCAGTCGGAGCTCGCCGCCGCCGTCGGGCGGGACAAGACGCGGCTCATCCCGATCCTCGACCGGCTGGAGGCGCGGGGGCTGCTGGGGCGTACCCCGGACCCGGCCGACCGGCGCAACCGCGTCGTCGCGCTCACCGAGGAGGGGCGTGCGGTGGTGCGGTCCTGCCGGGCGGGGATCCGCGAGGTGGAGGCCGAGATGCTCGCCGCCGTCGATCCCGGGGAGCGCGCCGTGTTCGTCTCCGTCCTCGAGCGCCTGGCCGACGCTGCTCGCTAGGGAGCGGTCGGACGGCCCTTTGACCCCCACTAACTTCTGTCGTAAAACATATCTGCAGCAACATCACGACGACGTGCGGAGCCGCCATGTCCCCGAACCCTGCCGCCCCCGTCCACCTGAGGGCGGCGGGGGTGAGCGTCGTCCTCGCCACGGACGGGCGCCTGCCCGCGGTGCTGCACTGGGGGCCCGACCTCGGTGAGCTGGACGCCTCCGACCTGTCGGCGATCGCCACCGCCGCGGTCCCCGGCACCGTGCCCAACGATCTCGACGAGGGGGCGCGCGTCGGCATCCTGCCCGAGCAGGCGAGCGGGTGGCTCGGCCGCCCGGGGCTTGCGGGGCACCGCGCCGGGGGCGCCTGGTCGCCGCTCTTCGCCCTCGTCGCGTTCGACGCCGAGCCCGCTCCGGAGGGTGGTGGGCGGGTTCGGGCGGTCGGCCGCGACGACGGGGCGGGTCTTGAGGTCCGGCTCGACATCGAGCTGCTGGCCTCGGGCCTGCTTCGCCAGCGGGCCATGGTGGTGGTGGCGGAGGGAGCGGCAGCGGAGCCGTTCGTCGTCGACGGCCTCGCCGTCGCGCTCCCGGTGCCGCCGGTGGCCACCGAGCTGTTCGACCTCGCCGGACGCTGGGGCCGGGAGCGGGCCCCGCAGCGCGCGCCGTTCGTCGTCGGGGTGCACGCGCGGGAGAACCGGCGCGGCCGCACCGGACCGGACGCCCCGTTGATCCTCGCGGCGGGCACCGCGGGCTTCGGCTTCCGCGACGGCGAGGTGTGGGCGGTGCACGTCGCCTGGAGCGGCAACCACGTGTCCTACGCCGAGCGGCTGTCCACCGGGGCCGCGGTACTCGGCGGCGGTGAGCTGCTGCTGCCCGGCGAGATCGCGCTCGTGCCCGGCGAGCGGTACGCCGGCCCGTGGGTCTACGCCGCGTACGGCCGGGGGCTCGACGGCGTCGCGGCCCGCTTCCACACGCACCTGCGCTCCCGGCCGCAGCATCCGCGCACCCCCCGCCCGGTCGTGCTCAACACCTGGGAGGCCGTCTACTTCGACCACGATCTCGACCGGCTCATCGAGCTCGCCCGGGCCGGGGCCGACGTCGGCGCCGAGCGCTACGTGCTCGACGACGGCTGGTTCCGCCGCCGCCGCGACGACAAGGCAGGCCTGGGCGACTGGTACGTCGACGAGGACGTCTGGCCGCGGGGCCTGCACCCGCTGGTGGACGAGGTGCGGCGACTGGGAATGCAGTTCGGGTTGTGGGTCGAGCCGGAGATGGTCAACCCCGACTCCGACCTCGCCCGTGCCCACCCGGACTGGATCCTCGCGACCGGTGGGCGCCAACCGCTGCTCTCCCGGTCGCAGCAGGTGCTCGACCTCGCGCGCCCCGAGGTGTCCGCCTACCTCCTGGAGCGGCTCGACGCGCTGCTCGCCGAGTACCCGATCGCCTACCTCAAGTGGGACCACAACCGCGACCTGCTCGACGCCGGCCACGGGCCGCTGGGCACGCCCGGCGTCCACGCCCAGACCGCAGCGGTGTACCGGCTGATCGACGAGCTGCGCGCCCGGCACCCGGACGTCGAGATCGAGTCCTGCTCGTCGGGGGGCCTGCGCATCGACCTGGAGATCCTGGAGCGCACCGACCGGGTCTGGGGCAGCGACAACATCGACCCGCTCGAACGCCAGCAGATCCAGCGCTACACCGGCCAGCTGCTGCCCCCCGAGCTCGTCGGGTCGCACGTCGGGTCGCCGCGCTCGCACTCCACGGCCCGCACGCACGACCTGTCGTTCCGGGCCGGGACGGCGCTGTTCGGCTCGTTCGGCATCGAGTGGGACATCACCGGCGCGAGCCCGGAGGAGCGTAAGGAGCTGGCCGCGTGGGTGCAGCTCTACAAGGACGTCCGCGAACTGCTGCACACCGGCACGCTGGTGCGCGCCGACCAGCACGACCCGTCCTTCGCCCTGCACGGTGTGGTGGCGCCCGACCGGAGCTCCGCCCTGTTCTCGCTGGTCCAGCTGGCCACGCCGCTGACCTCCGTGCCGGGCGCCCTGCGTCTGCCCGGCCTCGACCCCGACCGGCGCTACCGCGTGCGGCCACAGCCGCCGGGCGACGCGCCCGTGTTGCGGCAGCGGCGGCCTCCCGGGTGGCTCGCCGAGGGGGTGGAGCTGCCCGGCCGGGTGCTCGGCGAGGTTGGCCTGCGGGCTCCGGCGCTCAACCCGGAGCAGCTGCTGGTGCTGCGCGCGGAGGCGGTGGACGCCCGGTGAGCGCCGGCCTCAGGCAGGCGCGGCGGGCCCCAGCACGTGCGCCTGCACGGCCACGGCGGCCGCCCCGCGCGCCCACTCGGTGAACGGGAACGGCCGCACGTCCACCCGGACCGGTGGTCCCATCGGGTCCTGGCTCTCCTGCAGCGCGGCGTCCAGCTCGCCCCGGGCGATCTCGACCGCGCCGATGCCGTCGCCGGTGAGGATCACGAGCTCGGGGTCGACGAGATCGGCGATGCCGGCGACGAGCAGGCCGAGAGCCCGGCCGGCGTCCGTGACGGCGCGCCGGGCCGCCGGCTGCCCGGCCCGGGCGAGCTCCAGCACCTCGTCGTAGGTCACGGGACGGCCCAGTGCCTGGCCGACGGCGGCCGTGATCGCCCCCGACGCCAGGACGGCCGTGGCGCATCCGCGGTGCCCCTCGGCGCAGATCGCCCAGCCCGGCAGCGACCGGTGCCCGATGGACCCGCCCGCCCCGTGCGCGCCCTCGACCAGCCGGTCGTGGACGACGATCCCGCAGCCCACTCCGACGCCGATCGTCACGACGGCGAGCGAGTGCAGCCCCCGGCCCGCGCCGAACCAGTGCTCGGCCACGGTGAGCGCCCGCACGTCGTTCTCCACGACGGTGGGCAGGCCGGTCGCCGCCAGCAGCCGCTGCGCCAGCGGCACCGTGTCCTGCCAGCCGAGGAAAGGCGCACTCGTGACGTCACGGCGCTCCGCCACCCGCCCGCCGATGCCGATGCCGAGCCCGGCCATCTCGCCGTGCTCCTCGCGCAAGCGGGCGACGACGCCGGCCACCGCGTCCACCACGGTCGCAGGCGCGCGCCCGGGCAGCGGCGTCTCGTGCTCGGCGACGACGGCGGCGCGCAGGTCGGTGACCACGGCGAACAGCGCGTCACCGGTGATCTTGACGCCGATGAACCGGCGGGAGGAGGGCCGCACGTCCAACGGGAGCGAGGGGCGCCCGGTGCGGGCGTGGACGTCGCTGGTGCCCTCGACCAGCAGCCCGGAGTCGACCAGCGGGCGGGCGAGCCGCGTGAGCGAGCCCGGGGAGAGCCCGAGCCGGCGGGCCAGCTCGGCGCGGGGGAGCGGGCCGTGGCGCAGCACCTCCACCGCGACGCGCTGCTGGCTGCCGTCGAGCGAGGTCCAGTCGCCGGCGACCCCGGTTTCTTCCGCCGCGGAACTCACGCGCGGACACTACCGCCCGTGCCCCTCGTCAGGGCCTCGATGACACCACCGGGTCTCGTACGCCGAGCAGCAGGTCGGCGAGCCGGTCGAGCTGGTCGCGCTGCCCGTCGAGGCCGGGCGCGGCGATGCGCAGGACGATGTGGCGGGCGCCGGCCTCGACGAACCGGCTGAGCCCTGCGGCCACGTGCTCGGGCGATCCCGCCACGATCGTCGGATCCGTTCGATCACGTCGAGGGGAAGCCCGTAGTTCTCCCGGCAGAACTCGTCGACGGCGCGCAGCCCCGACGGCACGTCGGGCGCCAGCAGCACCGTGGCGAACAGCGCCGGGGTGATCGCGTCCCGCTGCCGTCCCGCTGCCAGTGCCGCGGTGCTGATGTCGGCGAGACCGGCGGCGTAGGTCGCCGGTTGCGGCGGGTAGGGCAGCCAGCCGTCGTAGTGGCGCCCGGTCCGGGCCAGCGCGGCGGGGGTGGCCCCGGCGAGCCAGATGGGCGGGCCACCGCTGCGGTACGGGCGGGTGCTCACCGGGATGTCGGAGAGGCGCAGCACGTCGCCGGTGAAGGAGGAGGTCGGTCCCTCGGCGGCCCACAGCTGCCGCCCGAGCGCCACCGTGTCGTCGAGCCGGGCGAACCGGCGCGGCCACGGCACCTCGGACGCCGCGTACTCCGGCTCGGAGCGCCCGGGGAAGCCCGCCCCGACACCGAGCACCAGGCGACCGCCCGCCAGGAGGTCCAGCGAGGCGATCTCCTTCGCGGCCTGCACCGGCCGCCGGAACGCGGGCAGCAACGCCGCGGTGCCGAGAGTCACCCGCTCGGTCACCGCCGCGACCGCGGCGAGCACCGTCAACGGGTCGATGTGGGCGCCGAGGAGCGTGTCGTTGGCCCAGACCGAGTCGTAGCCCGCCCGCTCCGCCCGGACCGCCAGGTCCACCAGTCTCCGCGGGTCCGCACCCGCCCACTGCTCCGCCTTGAGCGGGAGCAACACACCCATCCGAACGAGATCCATGCCGCAGAGGCTCCGCCCGCCGGTGCGCAGCGACAATTCCCCGAGGGGAATGGCCGGACGGCGCGACGGCGCGCTAGGAACACTCCGTGGACTTCCCGGCCGCGCTCCGCGAGCGCCGCACCCGGCTGCGGGTCAGCCAGCTCGACCTGGCCCTGCGCGCCGGGACGACCCAGCGGCACGTCAGCTTCATGGAGAGCGGCCGGTCGACGCCCGGCCGCGGGATGGTCGTGCGGCTCGCGGAGTCGCTGGACCTGCCCCTGCGCGACCGCAACGCGCTGCTGCTCGCGGCCGGCTTCGCGCCCGCCTACCCCGAGACCGGCCTCGACGAGCCGCGCCTCGCCCCGGTGCGCGAGGCCCTGCGTTCCGTGCTCGAGGGCCACCGGCCCTACCCGGCGATCGTCGTGGACCGCCACGGCGATCTGGTCGCGGCGAACGCGCCGTTCGGGCTGCTCACCGAAAGGGTCTCCGCAGACCTGCTGGCACCGCCCGCCAACGCCTATCGCGTTGCCCTGCACCCTGAGGGGCTCGCCCCCCGGATCGTCAACCTCGCCGAGTGGGCCCGGCACGTCCTCGAGCGGCTGGACCAGGCGCTGGAACGCGGCCCGGACGATCGGCTGGCCGCCCTGCGCGCCGAGCTCGGGTCGTACGTGCCACCCGCTGCCGTCGGCCCGGACCACCTGGGCTTCGCCGTGCCGCTGCGGCTGCGGTCCGGACGGGGCGAGCTGCGGTTGATCACCACCGTGACGACCTCCGCGACCGCCGTGGACGTCACGCTCGCGGAGCTGAAGCTCGAGGCGTTCCTGCCCGCTGACGCGGCCACCGCCCAGGCACTGACCGAGGCGGCGGCCTGCTGAGCGGCGCGGCGGACCGGACCTGCCGGACAGCCGCCTCAGACGGCGTCGCGCACGATCGGGCAGCTCATGCAGCGCGGCCCGCCGCGCCCACGGCCCAGCTCGCCGCCGGGGATGTCGAGCACCTCGATGCCGTGGCGGCGCAGGAACCGGTTGGTCGTGACGTTGCGCTCGTAGGTCACCACCACCCCCGGGGCCACGGCGAGCGCGTTGCACCCGTCGTCCCACTGCTCGCGGGCGGCGGCGTGCACGTCCTGCTCGGGGGTCAGCACCCGGACCGACGCCAGCCCGAGCGCGGCGGCTATGGCCTCGTGCATCTCCTCGGCCGGATGGTCGGTGAGGTCGAGCTCCTTCTCCGAGTCACCGGGCCGCACCGTGTACGCGGGCAGCCTGCCCAGCCCCGAGTACTCCACGAACGTCTCCGGGTCGACCATCGTCATCACGGTGTCGAGGTGCATGAACGCGCGCTGCTTCGGCATCCGCAGCGCGACGATCCGGTCGACCTGACCGCCGGCGAACAGGCGCTTGGCCAGCCGCTCGACGCCCGCCGGGGTGGTCCGCTCCGAGATCCCGATCAGCAGCGCCCCGCCGCCGAGCACGTGCATGTCCCCGCCCTCGGTGGTGGCCGGCCCGTTCACGGAGCCGTCCGACCAGATCGCGTAGTCGGAGCGGGTGAACAGCGGATGCCACCGGTACACGGCCTCGTAGTGCACGGTCTCGCGCATGCGGGCCTTCTTGCGCATGCTGTTGATCGACACGCCGCCGTGGATCCAGGCCGAGGTGTCGCGGGTGTAGAGGTGGTTGGGCAGCGGCTCGAGCACGAAGTCGTCGGGATCGAGCACGTGGAAGGCGATCGAACGGGGCTCCTCGATCCGGTCCAGCACCTCGCGCTTGGTGATCCCGCCGATCAGGTGGTCGGTGAGGGCGTCGACGTCCATCGCGTCGAAGCAGTTGCGCAGCGCATCGATCGCGAGCGGCCCGTACACCCGGTCGTCGAAGATCCGGTCGAGGATGTACTTGCGCGCTTCCGGGATCTCCACCGTGGTGCGCAGCAGCTCCCCGAACAGGTGCACCGTGATGTCGCGCTCGCGCAGCAGGGCCGCGAACCGGTCGTGCTCCTCCTGCGCCCTGGCCACCCACAGCACGTCGTCGAACAGCAGGCGGTCCTTGTTGCCGGGAGTCAGTCGCTTCAGCTCCAGGCCGGGACGGTGCAGGATCACCTGGTGCAGGCGCCCGACCTCGGAATCCACGCGGTACATGCGTTCATCCTGCACCGCGCGTCGCCGCCGTCGTGACGACGAGCCGCGCGCAACGAATCGCCGCGCCGGGTGGCTCGCGCGCAGGAATCCGCCGCTGACGGGCAACGCATCGCGATTGTCCGCCACTGCGGCCGTTCCTAGCCTGGTGAACGTCCCGGTCCCGTCGCCGCGGCCACCCTGCCACTTCGTGGAGCGAGCCCGTGACCAGCGTCCTGACCCGGCCCATCGGTTCCACCGGGCGCACCGCGTCCCACCGGCACTACCTCATGTGCCCGCCGGTGCACTTCGCCGTCGAGTACGCGATCAACCCGTGGATGCACCCCGGCGTCCCCGTCGACCGAGGGCTGGCACTGGCCCAGTGGGACGCCCTGCGCCGGACCTACCTCGGCCTCGGCCACCGGGTCGACCTGCTCGAACCCGTACCGGGGCTGCCCGACATGGTCTACGCGGCCAACGGCGCCACCGTCGTCGGCGGGGTCGTGCTCGGCGCCCGGTTCCGGCACGGCGAGCGCGCCGCGGAGGCCGTCGCGCACCGGGAGTGGTTCCACGCGGCCGGGTTCCCGCGCGTCGTCGAGCCGCAGTTCGTGAACGAGGGGGAGGGCGACCTGCTCGTGGTCGACCCGGGCCCAGGCGGCGTGGTGCTGGCCGGCACGGGCTTCCGCACCGATCCGCGCGCCCATGCGGAGGCGGCCGCCGTGCTCGGCAGGCCGGTGGTGTCGCTGGAGCTGGTGGATCCGCGCTACTACCACCTCGACACGGCGGTCGCCGTGCTCGACGCGGCGACGATCGCCTGGCTGCCCGAGGCGTTCACGCCCGCGTCGCAGGCAGTGCTGCGCGAGCGGTTCCCCGATGCGCTCGTCGCCGACATGGGTGACGCCGCGGTGCTCGGCCTCAACGCCGTCAGCGACGGGCGCCACGTCGTCCTGCCCACCCCCGCCACCCGGCTCGCCGCGGCCATCGCCGAGCGCGGCTTCACACCCCTCCCGGTGGACATGTCCGAGCTGCTCAAGGGAGGCGGTGGACCCAAGTGCTGCACGCTGGAGGTACGCGCATGACGACCATCGGGACCGGCCGGGCGACCGCGCACCACGAGCGCCTCGTGGACGGGTACTCGGCGCACAACTACCACCCCCTGCCGGTGGTGGTCGCCGAGGCGGCCGGGGCGTGGGTCACCGACGTCGAGGGCCGCCGCTACCTGGACTGCCTGGCGGGCTACTCCGCGCTGAACTTCGGGCACGGCCATCCCGCGCTCGTCGCGGCGGCCCACCGCCAGCTCGACCGCGTGACGCTGACCAGCCGGGCCTTCGGCAACGATCAGCTCGGGCCGTTCTGCGCCGAGCTCGCCGCGCTCGTGGGCAAGCAGCAGGTCCTGCCGATGAACACGGGCGCGGAGGCGGTGGAGAGCGGGCTCAAGGTCGCGCGCAAGTGGGGCTACGAGGTGAAGGGCGTGCCCGAGGACCGGGCGCGCATCGTCGTGGCGGCCGGCGGCTTCCACGGCCGCACGATCAGCATCGTGAGCTTCTCCACCGACCCGGACGCGCGCGGCGGGTTCGGGCCGTTCACCCCGGGCTTCGACGTGGTCCCCTACGGCGACCCGCACGCGTTGCGCGCGGCGATCACGCCCGACACGGTCGCGGTGCTGATCGAGCCCGTGCAGGGCGAGGCGGGCGTCGTCGTCCCGCCAGCGGGGTACCTGGCGGCGGTCCGCGAGATCTGCGACCGGGCCGGCGTCCTGTTCGTCGCCGACGAGGTGCAGTCCGGCCTCGGCCGCACCGGCCACGTGCTCGCCACCCGGGGCGCGGGCGTCGACGCCGACGTGTACCTGCTCGGCAAGGCGCTCGGCGGCGGGATCGTGCCGCTGTCGGCCGTGGTCGCCGACGCCGCGGTGCTCGGGGTGCTGCGTCCGGGCCAGCACGGGAGCACGTTCGGCGGCAACCCGCTGGCCTGTGCCGTGGGGAGGGCCGTGATCGAGCTGCTGAGCGACACCGGTCCGCGGGGGATGCTCGCCGCGGCGGCGCGGCTGGGCGAGGTCGCGGCGGACCGGCTGGCGGCGCTCGTGGGCCACGGGGTGGTCGCCGTGCGGCGCAGCGGGCTATGGGCCGGGATCGACGTCGACCCCCGGCTGGGCAGTGGCCGGGACGTGGCGGAGCGGCTGGTCTCCCGCGGCGTCCTGGTCAAGGACACCCACGGCTCGACGATCCGGCTCTCGCCCCCGCTCGTGGTCACCGACGACGAGGTGGCACTCGCCGTGGACGCGCTGGCCGGGGTGCTCGCGGAGCTGCGCTGAACGGCTCCGGCCGTGCCGACCTCACCATCAGATCAGGTCGCGGAAGGGCCTGCCGTCGACCCCTGCGTCGGCGAGCAGCTCCGGGCGGAGCATCCCGAACATCACGGTCAGCAACATCTCGCACGTGACCGCAGGCTGCTCGTGCGGCCGGTTGATGCTCCGGATCAGCAGCATGTTGACGATCAGGCCGCCCACCTCGTGCGGGTTGGGGAACCGGCGCAGCTCGCCGCTGTCCTGCCCGTGCTCGACGAGGACCTGGATCGAGGCGGGGATGGGGGCGAGGGTGCGGGGGTCGATGTCGTCCGACGGGTCGGCAGGCCCCCCGACCCGTATCGTGTAGTCCTGGACGGCCGACCAGAACGCCGCGGTGAGCGGCCGGTAGCGGAAGGTGATCCGCGTCAGGGCTTTCACCTGGTCACGCAGGGCGTCGACCATCGGGCGCCCGGCCGCTATGTCCCGCTCGGCCTCCAGTCGGAGGGGCTGGATCAGGGGACTGTAGACATGGCCGAGCAGCGCGTGCTTGGAAGGGAAGTGGTTGTATGCGGTGGCCGCACTCACACCGGCGGCTGACGCGATGTCCTCCATCCTCGCGTTCGCCCAGCCGTGTGAAGCGAACGCCACATCGGCGGCATCCAGTAGCGCCCGGCGGGTGCGGAAGCGCTTCGTCCGTGCGGCGCGGACCCGTGGATCGTCCGGACGAGGGGAGTCGATGGAAGGCATTGATCGTAGAGTAACCAACCATTGGTCGAAGTTCTCTTGACTCCAACTTGGGTGTCACCCAAACTGCGTACTTGAAGGTAGAACGACTTCGATCACCTCGCTGGGCACGGCAGGTGACACGGGGGTAGGAGGGGCGGGGCCGGACGTCGGCGCGGCTGTCGGGGGACAGCAGGTATCTGCCGCAATGTTCGGTTCCTCCTGAGAACGACCGCCATACGCCCCGACGGTGGGCCGGCGGTACACGCGTCACACCGGTGGAGGTCGCCGGTGCAGGGAGGGGACCCTAGCGATGTACAGGCCTGTAGAGCGCAAAGACGCTGTAAACACAGGTAGAGCCCGATGAGCGCCCTTGCGGTGGCCATCGACGTGACCGGGCTGTCCGGTGTCGTTCCGACCCAGCGCGGCCCGATCGACGCGGGCCGGGTGCCCGACGGGCCCGGCGTCGGGCGACCGGAGTCCGGCGGGGTGGGCGGGCCGGAGGGCGGCTCCCCACAGGAGGAGATGACCGAGCCGGCGCTGCTGGACGCGCTGGTGGCCGACGCCGTCGCCGGGGAACCGCGGGCACGCGACCGGCTGCTCGGCGCGATCCATCCACTCGTGCTGCGGTACTGCCGCGGGCGTCTCGGCCGTCAGGAGACGGTCATCGGGTCGGCCGACGACATCGCGCAGGAGGTGTGCCTGGCTGTCGTCAACGCGCTTCCCGGCTACACGATCCGGGGCCTGTCGTTCCGGGCGTTCGTGTACGGCATCGCGGCCCACAAGGTGACCGACGCGTTCCGCGCCATCAGTCGCAACCGGGCGGAGCCGATGGCCGACCTGCCCGACAGTCCGGTCGTGTACGACGGGCCGGAGCACCACCTGCTCGCCAGTGAGCTCACCGAGCGGCTCGGCAGCCTGCTGTGCCATCTCACCCCGCGTCAGCGCGAGGTGCTGGTGCTGCGCATCGCGGTCGGGATGAGTGCCGAGGAGACGGCGCAGGCCGTCGGCTCCACACCCGGCGCCGTCCGCGTCACCCAGCATCGCGCGCTCAACCGGCTGCGCCGGATCCTGGCCGGTCTCTTCGTCGGGGAGGTGGACGAACCGGACGAGCGGTGACCCCCTGACGCACCAGCCCTCCGGATCCCGGCGAACCGCCGGGGGGTAGCCTGTCGGCGATCAACTTCCGGTCGGGTGGGTATGGAGGAGGCGTCGTCGTGTCGGCTGGCCAGATCGCGGCACTGATCGCCGCCGGGGCCTTCGTGGTGCTCGTGCTGCTGCTGGCCGTGCCGCTGCTGAAGCTGTCCCGCACGCTCGACGAGGCCACCATCGCGATCCGCAAGGCCCACGAGGGCAGCGCACCGCTGCTGGACAACGCGCAGACCACCCTGCACCAGGTCAACACGCAGCTGGAGCGGGTCGACGGCATCACGTCCAGCGCCCGTGCGGTCACCAGCAACGTCTCCGTGCTCACGTCGCTGTTCACCGCCACCCTGGGTGGCCCGCTCGTGCGCGCCGCCGCGTTCTCCTACGGCCTGAACAAGGCCGTCAAGGCGCGGCGGGCCGGGCGTGACGCCGGTGCCCACTCGATGCGCACCCGCCCCGGACGGCGGAAGGGCCGGCGGTGAGAAGGCTGTTCTGGCTGGGCCTCGGGCTCGCCGCGGGGGCGTACGCCACCCGGCGGGCCACCGCCGCGGCGCACAACCTCACCCCGGCAGGCGTCGGGGCCAACATCGCCGACGGCCTGCGCGAGGTGGGGGCGGGCCTCGGCGCCTTCGGGGCCGAGGTGCGTGCGGGGATGATCGACCGGGAGCGGGAGCTCACCGCGCTCGTCGAACGTCGCACCGGTGGTGGGCTGCCGACCCTCGGCGACGCGTTCGCCGACCCGCAGCCCGTCGTGCGCCAGGGGGCACGAGCGCGCGGGGCAGGGGAGTAGCGGCGCACCAGCGCCCTCCCCTGCCGAACCGCACCCTCGCCCGTGGGGGAGACTTGTCGTAGGCCTTCCTCGTCGCACACCACCCAGAAAGCGCCGCCGTGCAGACCCACGAGATCACTCGTCGCTTCACCGACCACTTCACCGCGGCCGGACACGTCAAGGTGCCCAGCGCGTCGTTGATCCTCGACGACCCGAACCTGCTGTTCGTCAACGCGGGCATGGTGCAGTTCAAGCCGTACTTCCTCGGCGATGTGCCGCCGCCCTACGCGCGCGCCACCTCCATCCAGAAGTGCGTGCGTACCGGCGACATCGACGAGGTCGGCCGCACCACCCGGCACAACACGTTCTTCCAGATGGCCGGCAACTTCTCGTTCGGCGACTACTTCAAGGCCGGCGCGATCGAGCACGCCTGGACCCTGATCACGAGCAGCCAGGACGCCGGCGGCTACGGCTTCGACCCCGACCGCATCTGGGTCACGGTCTTCCGCGACGACGACGAGGCCATCGACCTCTGGCGGAAGATCGCCGGGCTGCCGCTGGAGCGCATCCAGCGCCGCGGCGGCAAGGACAACTACTGGGACATGGGCGTGCCCGGTCCGGGTGGCCCCTCCTCCGAGATCTACTACGACCGGGGGCCCGAGCACGGCCGCGAGGGCGGCCCCGAGGCCGACGAGGACCGGTACCTGGAGATCTGGAACCTCGTCTTCATGCAGGACGTGCGGGGTGAGCTGAGCCCGAAGGACGACCACCCGCCGATCGGCTCCCTGCCGAAGAAGAACATCGACACCGGCATGGGTGTGGAGCGGGTCGCGTACCTGCTCCAGGGTGTCGACAACGTCTACGAGACCGACCTCGTGCGTCCCGTGATCGCGCGGGCCGAGGAGTTCTCCGGCCGCCGCTACGGCGCCGACAACGCCGACGACGTCCGGTTCCGGGTGATCGCCGACCACGCCCGCTCCGGGGTCATGATCATCGGCGACGGGGTGACGCCGTCCAACGAGGGCCGCGGGTACGTGCTGCGGCGCCTGCTGCGGCGCATCGTGCGCTCGTCGCGGCTGCTGGGGGTGAACGAGCCGGTGCTCCGGTCGTTCGCCGAGGTCGTGCGCGACGAGATGGCGCCGACCTACCCGGAGCTCGTGAGCGGCTTCGAGCGGATCTCCGCGGTCGTCGAGGCCGAGGAGGAGGCGTTCCTCTCCACGCTCAGCGCCGGTTCGCGGATCTTCGACACCGCCGTGGCGGAGACGAAGCGCGGCGGCAGCCTCGTGCTGCCGGGGGACCGGGCGTTCCAGCTGCACGACACCTACGGGTTCCCCATCGACCTCACCCTCGAGATGGCGTCCGAGGCGGGCCTCGAGGTCGATCAGGACCGCTTCGCCGCGCTGATGAACGAGCAGCGCTCCCGCGCGAAGGCCGACGCCGCCACCCGCAAGGTCGGCCACGGTGACGGGTCGATCTACCGCACGGTGCTCGATACCCACGGTGTCACCGAGTTCCTCGGCTACACCGAGCTCTCCGCCGAGGCCACGGTCGTCGGCCTGCTCGTCGACGGGGTCCCGGTGCCGGCCGCGCGGGAGGGCGAGCACGTGGAGGTCGTGCTCGACCGCACCCCGTTCTACGCCGAGGCGGGCGGTCAGCAGGCCGACACGGGCGAGCTGCGTGGCGCGTCGTTCACCGTCCGCGTGGACGACGTGCAGTCCCCGGTCGCCGGGCTGCGGGTGCACCGCGGGGTCGTCGTCGCCGGTGAGGTGTCGCTCGACGCCGCCGTCGTGGCCGAGGTCGACCGGTCGCGCCGCGCGTCGGTGTCGCGGGCCCACACCGCCACCCACCTCGTGCACGCGGGCGTCCGCGGCGCGCTGGGCACCGCCGCCGCGCAGGCCGGCTCGCTCAACGCCCCGGGCAGGCTGCGGTTCGACTTCACCTCGCCCACCGGCGCGGTCGCGCCTGCCGCGCTCGCGGAGATCGAGGACGAGGTCAACACGGTTCTGCAGCAGAACCGCGAGGTCGAGGCCTACGAGACCACGATGGACGAGGCCAAGAAGCTCGGCGCGATGATGCTGTTCGGCGAGAAGTACGGCGACCGGGTCCGGGTGGTCGACATGGGCGACTACTCCCGCGAGCTGTGCGGGGGCACGCACGTCGGGCGCACCGGCGAGATCGGCATGATCAAGGTGCTGTCGGAGGCCTCGATCGGCTCCGGCGTGCGTCGCGTGGACGCACTGGTCGGGCTCGACGCGTTCCGCCACCTGTCGAAGGAGCACCTGCTCGTCTCGACGCTGGCCGACCAGCTGAAGTCGCGTCCGGAGGACCTCCCGGACCGGATCAACGGGCTGGTCGAGCGGCTGCGCACGGCCGAGCGCGACCTCGAGAAGGTGCGCGCCGACGCGGTGCTGGCCTCGGCCGGAGCCCTCGCGGCGGGTGCCGAGGACGTCGACGGGGTCGCGCTCGTGGCAGTGGCCGCACCGGACGGGGTGGCCGGCAACGACCTGCGTGCTCTCGCCTCCGACGTCCGGGGCCGGCTCGGGTCGCGGCCCGGTGTGGTCGCGCTCTTCTCCGGCGACGGCGAGAAGGTCTCGTTCGTGGTGGCCACCACGGCCGCCGCCCGGGACCGCGGACTGGCCGCGGGCAAGCTCATCCCCGCGTTCGCCGCGGCCGTCGGAGGCCGGGGTGGCGGCAAGCCGGACCTGGCCCAGGGTGGTGGCACCAACCCTGCCGGGATTCCGGACGCCGTGCGTGCCCTGCGCTCCGCGCTGCGCAACTGACGTGGTGCGGGGTCGGCGGCTCGGGATCGACGTCGGTGCCGTTCGCGTGGGGGTCGCCCTCTCCGATCCGGACGGCGTGCTGGCCACCCCGCTGCTCACCGTCCCCCGTGACCTCGACCACGGCGCCGACCTGCGGACGATCGCCGGCCTCGTCGCCGAGCACGGCGTCGTCGGCATCGTCGTCGGACTGCCCCGCACGCTGGCCGGGCGGGAGGGTGCTGCCGCCGAGGCGGCGCGCGCGTTCGCCGTCGGGCTCGAGTCCGTCGTGGACGTTCCCGTCGAGCTCTCCGACGAGCGGCTCACCACCGTGGTCGCCACCCAGCAGCTGCGCGAGCGCGGTGTGAAGGGACGCAAGCAGCGCGCCGTCATCGATCAGGCGGCCGCGGTCGCGATCCTGCAGGGCTGGTTGGACGCCGCGCGGCGGCGGTGACCCGCCGCTGACCCGGCAATGCAGGGTCATGAGCTGGCTCGTTACTGTCGAGCATTGTGAACCCGGACGGATGGGACCAGCGAGGGCCGCACCATCACGATGGTGGGGCGGACGGTTCGCAGGTCACCGGACAGGTCGGGGTGTACCCCTCCCGCCAGGAGCAGCTCGCGTCCCGGCGGGCCGGGCAGCGCTCCCGCACGCAGAAGCGGCGCCGGCGCAACCTCGTGGTGCTGCTCGCCGCGCTCCTGCTGCTCGGCGCCGTCGCGGGCGGTGGCTACTACGTGTTCTCGTCGCTGTTCTCCACGCCCGACTTCGAGGGCAGCGGCACCGGCGACGTCATCGTGCAGGTGCACGACGGCGACTCGACCACCCAGATCGGGGGCACGCTGGCCCAGCGTGGGGTCGTGGCGGGTGTCCAGGCATTCACCGAGGCCGCGGCGCAGGACGACCGCATCCGGTCGGTGCAGCCCGGCTACTACCAGCTGCGGTCGCGGATGTCCGGGGAGTCGGCCGTGGAGCTGCTCCTGGACCCGAAGGCCCGGGTCGGACAGCTGGAGATCCGCGGTGGTGTCCAGCTCGACGACACCAGGGCGCCCGACGGCACGGTGGCGCCCGGCGTGCTCACCCTGATCTCGAAGGCCACGTGCTTCACGCAGGACGGCGCCCAGCAGTGCGTCTCGGTCGACGCGCTGCGGGCCGCGATGACCGGCACCGACCCGGCTGCACTCGGCGTGCCGGCGTGGGCGCTGGAGGAGGTCGCCAAGGCCGAACCGGCCCGCAGGCTCGAAGGCCTGCTGATGCCGGGCCGCTACAACGTGGAGCCCGGCACGTCGGCCGTCGACGTGCTGCGTGGTCTGCTGACCACGTCGGACGCGCGGCTCGAGGCGTCCGGGCTCGTGGCCGGGGCCCAGAGCATCGGCTCCAACCCGTACACCGTGCTGACGATCGCCTCGCTGGTGGAGAAGGAGGCCATCACCCCGGACATGCCGAAGGTCGCCAGGGTGATCTACAACCGGCTCGGGGCCGGTCAGCGGCTCGAGCTCGACTCGATGGTCAACTACCCGCTCGACCTGCAGGCCCTGCGCACCACCGCGGACGACCGGGCACGCCCCGGGCCGTACAACAGCTACGTCGTGGCCGGCCTGCCGCCCACCCCGATCTCGGCCCCGGGGATCGACGCGATCAAGGCGGCGCTCACCCCCGCCCCCGGCCCCTGGTTCTTCTTCGTCCGGTGCCAGACCAACGGCTCCTCGTGCTTCGCCGCCACCTTCGCCGAGCACTCCGCCAACGTCGCGGAGGCCCGCCGGAACGGCGCCTTCTGACTGACCCGCTGCCGGGGCCGTCGCGGTCAGGCCGGATCAGCCGGGCGGCCGAAGAAGCCCGGCGGCGGCTCCGGCGACGGCGTGGCCGCGCGATCCGACGGCGCCGCCGCGTCGCCCGCGAAGCGGCGGACGTCCGCTCCCGCCAGCACGCGCGCCGGGAACGGGTCGGACGCGGCGCGGCGCACCAGCCCGTCCACCGGGAGCTCCTCCGCGCTGCCCAGGAGCACCAGGTTGCCGAACCGCCGCCCGTGCAGCAGGTCGGGCGCGGCGAGCACCGCCACGTCGGCGAACCGGGACAGCGCAGCGGCCACCTGCGTCCGCGCGAAGCGCAGCTCGCCGCCGTCGGCGACGTTGGCCGCATACACCCCGCCGGGCGCGAGGGCCGCCGCCACCGAGTCAAGGAACTGCGTGGACGTCAGGTGCGCCGGGGTGCGGGCCCCGGCGAACACGTCGAGCACGAGCAGGTCGACCGAACCCGGTGTCGCCCGCGTGAGAGCGGCCCGCGCATCGCCGACGATCACGTCGATGCCGAGCCCGTCGGCGGGCAGGCGCGAGCGCACGAGGTCGACCAGCGCGGCGTCGAGCTCGACGACCTGCTGGACCGACCGGGGCCGCGTGGTGGCGACGTAGCGCGCCAGCGTCCACGCCCCGCCGCCGAGGTGCAGCACCCGCAGCGGCGACCCGCGCGGTGCCAGCAGGTCGACGACGTGGCCGAAGCGACGCACGTACTCGAACTCCAGGTGGGTCGGGTCGTCGAGATCGACGTGGGACTGCGCGGTGCCGCCGAGGAGCAGCGTCCAGCCCTGCGGCCGGTCGGGGTCACCCAGCAGCTCGGCGTGGCCGTGATCCACCTCGGCGTGGACGACCGCGCGCGCCACCCGCTCCTCCGGCTCCGTCGGTCCGTGCACCCCCCGATCCTGCTCCCTCGGCCTCGTCACTCCCCGGGGCGGGCCCACCCGTAGACGTGCTCGAGCGCCAGCGTGAGCAGGACCCGGCCGTCGGCGACCATCGCCGCGCGGTACTCGTCCCAGTCGGGGTGCTCGCCCCGCAGGTCGCGGTAGTAGCCCACCAGCGCCTCCACCGTGTCGTCGTGCGGGTCGGCGGCCTCTGCGGACAGCTCCGCCGTGCCCTCACCGACGACGTAGGCGCCGTAGTCGGCCCGGGTGACGTGGTAGCTGGCGCGGGGGTCACGGCGCAGGTTGCGGGTCTTCGCGCGGTCACCGGTGATGGAGATGCGCACCGTGCTGGTGGCGGGGTCGAAGGCGTGGGTGACGACCGAGGACTGCGGCCTGCCGTTGCGCTTCAGGGTGATCAGGATGCCGTTGGGCTGCTGGGTGAACAGCTCGACCAGTGCGGGATCGATGCCGGTGCTCGTGGCCATGTCTGCTCCTCGTGTCGGGGACGGGGATACCACTCAACGCCACCGCGGGGCGATCCGCAGCCATGCCCCCCGGCGGGTTGTCCACCTGGGTGGCCGGCCATCCACAGCTGCGCCCGCGCACTGGCGGCCCGGACCAGGGCCGCCGAGGATCAGCCCGTGGACGATCGGGAGCGGCGCAGCAGCGCCACGGCCGGGCCGATGGCGGGCGTGGTGGCTGCGCTGCTGGTGGCGGGGCTGCTGGCGGCGGGGCTGCTCGTCGCGGCGGCATCGGTGGCCGGGGCCGCCGCGGTGCTGGGCGCAGGCGTCGCGGGGTGCGCTGCGGGCACGGTGGCCCGGGTGCTGCTGGGCAGGCTGCGCCGGGGCGCCCGGATCCGGCCGCCGTGGTGCGAGCTCACGGTGGGGACGCTATGGGGCGGCACCGCCGCCGGGTGGGCCGCAGGCGTTCTCCCGGCGGCGTGGCTGCCGGTGTTGCTCGGGCTGGGCTGGTTCGGCGTGGCCGCAGGGGCGGTCGACGTGGTGCACCGCAGGCTCCCCGACGCGCTCACGTTGCCGGCGCTGCCCGCCGCGCTGCTGCTCCTGCTGCCCGTCGGGGGCCCCGCGGTCCTGCACGCCGCGGCCGGAGCCGCGGTGGCCGCGGGCGCCCACGCCGCGGTCCACCTCCTCGCCCGGGGCGCCATGGGCGCGGGCGACGTGAAGCTCGCCGCGCCGCTCGGTGCGGTGCTGGCGGCCACCGGCTGGCCGGCACTCGCACTGGCGGCGGTGCTGGCCGCGGTCCTCACCGCGGCGCTCGGGGTGGGCGCCCTCGCCGCGGGGACGCCACGGCGGGGAGGGGCCGTGCCGCACGGGCCGTCCATGCTGGCGTCCACCTGGCTGGTCGCCTCGTGGCTGGCTGCCGCGGGTGCGGTGCCCACCCATCAGGGAGGGGGGTGAGAGAATCGACGGCGTGCTGCGCTGGATCACTGCCGGGGAATCCCACGGTCCCGCGCTGGTCGCTGTGCTCGAGGGCATGGTCGCCGGTGTCGAGGTCACCACCAAGGAGCTGGCCGCCGAGCTGGCGCGCCGCCGGCTGGGCCACGGCCGCGGCGCGCGGATGGCGTTCGAGGCCGACGAGCTCGAGGTCATCGGCGGGGTGCGCCACGGGGTCACCCAGGGCGGGCCCGTCGCGGTGCGGATCGGCAACAGCGAGTGGCCCAAGTGGGAGACGGTCATGGCCGCCGACCCGGTCGACCCCGAGCTGATCGCGGGCCGGGCCCGCAACGCGCCGCTCACCCGGCCCCGGCCGGGCCACGCCGACCTGGCCGGCATGACGAAGTTCGGCTTCGACGACGCCCGCCCGGTGCTGGAACGCGCGAGTGCCCGGGAGACGGCGTCGCGGGTCGTGCTGGGCACCGTGGCCAAGGCGTTCCTGCAGCAGGCGTTCGACGTCGCGATCGTGTCCCACGTCGTCGCGCTCGGCTCCGTGGAGGCCTCCGACGACGAGCAGCCCGGCCCGGCTGATCTGGAGCGGGTGGACGCCAGTCCCGTCCGGGCCTGGTCCGACGCCGCCACCGCGGCCATGGTGGCGGAGGTCGACGCCGCGCAGCGCGACGGCGACACCCTCGGCGGCGTGGTGGAGGTGATCGCGTACGGGCTGCCGGTCGGGCTGGGCTCGTACGTGCAGTCCGACCGCAGGCTGGACGCGCGGCTCGCCGGTGCGCTGATGGGGATCCAGGCGATGAAGGGTGTCGAGATCGGCGACGGTTTCCGCACCGCGCGGCGCCGGGGCAGCATGGCGCACGACGAGATGATCCCCGGCGACCCGGTGAAGCGACTGTCCAACCGGGCCGGGGGGATCGAGGGCGGCATGACCAACGGCGAGCCCGTGCGGGTGCGGGCGGCGATGAAGCCGATCTCCACCGTGCCCCGTGCCCTGCAGACCGTCGACGTCGCCACCGGAGAGGCCGCCCAGGCCATCCACCAGCGCTCCGACGTGTGCGCGGTGCCGGCGGCAGGCGTGGTGGCCGAGGCGATGGTCGCACTGGTGCTGGCCGATGCCGCACTGGAGAAGTTCGGTGGCGACTCCCTGGCCGAGACCCGCCGCAACTTCCGCGCCTACCAGGACGCCGCGCAGCACTGACCCGGGGGCGGGCCCCCGGCTCAGCCCTCGAAGAAGCGGGGGCGCCTGCGCATCCGGCCGCGCCGGGTGGCGGAGTGGAAGGCCGCGGCGGCGTCGGGGCCGGTCGTGGGCACGGTGGCGCCCGGGCTGCTCTCCGCAGGCTTGTCGTTCGTGGTGCTGAACGCGGAGAAGGGGGTGCCGGCGTCGCCGCCCCCGGGGTTGCGCAGCTGCGGTTCCAGGTGGGCCTGCCGGCGCCGCCGGGGGAGGGGGAGCTGCTCACGGG
>NZ_JAAXKY010000104.1 GCF_012911925.1 Pseudonocardia xinjiangensis
GTGGGGTGGGTGGGCACCGCACTCCCCGAGGACCATGAGTTGTGGGCCGCCGCGCAGGGCGGCGACCGTGACGCCTTCACCACGCTGTACCACCGGCACGTCGACGCGGTCTGGCGCCAGGCCCATCACCTGACCGGGTCCAGCGTGATGGCCGAGGACGTCCTCGCCGCCACGTTCCTCACGGCGTGGCGACGCCGGGCGGAGGTTCGGTTCACCGCGGACTCGGCCTTGCCGTGGCTGCTTGCGGTGGCCGGGAACGAGGCCCGCACCGAACGGCGGCGGTCGATGCGCCACCAGCGCCTTTTCCGCCGTCTCGGGTCGGGGCCGGTGGTCCGCGACCATTCCGACTCCGTCGCGGCCTCCGTCGACGACCACCGCAGCCTGCACCGCGTGCTCGCCGCCCTCGAGCGCCTCCCGGCGGCCCAGCGGGAGGTCGTCGAGCTGTGCATCATCGCCGACCTCGCCCAGTCCGACGCGGCCCGCGCGCTCGGCATCCCCGAGGCGACCGTGCGGTCCCGCATCCACCGCGCCCGAGCCCGGCTCCGCGCACTGCTGCCCGAGGAGACCCGATGAACGAGCTCGAGCTGCCGCCCGCCCCGGCGTTGCCCGCCGACGTCCGGGAGCGGGTGCTGCACCGCGTGCTGCACCGGATGGACGCCGCCCCCGCCGCGGCCCCTCGCAGGCGCACCTCGTTCCTCCCCGCTGCGGCCGCCGCGGTCGTGGTGGCGATCGCGGCGACGACGGTCACGGCCGTCACCGGGTTCGGTGCGGACGACCCCGCCGGTCTCGACCGGCTCCCGCCCGCCACCGTGACCGACGGCGGTCCCGGCGCTGCATCGGGCGAGGACCCAGGCAGGGACCCGTTCGCCGGCGTCGAGCTGCCGCCGCCGAGCGGTCAACCGGCCACGGACCTGGCGCTGGCCCGGTGTGCGGCCGCTGTTGTGCACAGCGGCCGGGCCGGTGAGTACCCGCCGACGCGCGAGTGGCGATCGACCCTGCACATGGGAGTCGGTGCGGTCGAGAGCGACCTCGAGATCAACGACTCGTTCGCCTGCCTCGTGTCGCCGGGATCGGTGGCGGTGTCGGGGTTGACCGGCACGCCTGCCGGCGAGGTCCAGGTCGTGCGGATGTCCGCAGGACAGCTGGTGGTGCTCAATCCCGACAGGCGCGAGTTCGCGATCGGGCTCCCTGACAAGATGCTGATCAGCGAGGACCGGGTTACCTTCGTCGACATCTACTCGGGCGAGACTCCGGATCGGATGCGGCTCACCGTCACCGGCGGCTACGACGGTCCCGTCCCGGAACCGGTGCAGGCGCTCGGCGTGGTCGACCGGGACCTGCCGGAGCGGCCCGACACCCCGGAGGGGCGGTACCTGGACGAGTGCTTCGACGGGCTCCCGACGCACGCGCACGTCAACGACCGCCTGTGGATCCCGGTGGGGTGGCACGACGTCGGAGGAGCCGCGCCGCCCGCGCTGGTGGCGCGGATCGGG
The DNA here is from genome assembly GCF_012911925.1 of Pseudonocardia xinjiangensis. GTDB lineage: Bacteria > Actinomycetota > Actinomycetes > Mycobacteriales > Pseudonocardiaceae > Pseudonocardia > Pseudonocardia xinjiangensis. The sequence continues at coordinate 1,494 of NZ_JAAXKY010000104.1, forward strand.
GACCTCGCCGCCGGCTTCTGTGTGACCGACCCTGTGTACGGCAGGGCCTTCGCCGAGGCGCCGCTGCGTCCGGACCACCGCAGCGGCCTGGCCAGTCCTGTCGTCTTCCACCGCGGCGGCGGCAGTGCGGTCCTGATGGCCGTCTCACCGGACGTGACCCGCGTCGAGATCGCCGCGGTGCCGATGTTGCCGCACCAGCCGCCGCCCCGGAGCGCGGCTCCGCCGCAGCAGGATCCGGTCGCCGATGCCGGCTGCACGATCCTCGACGGGCTCGCCATGTGCACGATCGACAGCCGACAGCAGGAGACGAACCGGCAGGCAAGGGACCAGGTAGTGGTCACCGCGTACACCGCGGACAGTCCGGCGGGCGTCGAGGTCTACCGGAACTGAGCGGGTGCCTCTCCCGGGGTGCCCACCCGTGTCGGTCCGCGCGCCGTTAGTTGCCGGTGGCAGATCAGGGCAACGGCGAGCTGGAGTAGGCCGAGGTGGATGTCGCCTCATAGCGCGTGTGCAGCCGCTCGAAGGCGTGCGTGGGAATCGGCGAAAAGTCGAATCGTTCGGGCGAGTTTCATGTCAACGTCGATGTCGGGATTTCCAGTGAGGACGTTGCCACTATGATGCCCAGGCGCCTGGCGATCTCATCAGAGTGTGGCCAAAATGAAGTGTCCATATCTTTTCTGGAAATTGAGCAACTGATATTACCGCAGCGCGTCGACCCTTCGTAGCTCGGCTCTTCTTCACGGGGTGGCCGAGGCTCGCAAGGTGTTGATGACTCCGGCGTAGGCGATCTCGGCGACCCCGAAGGTTATGCCAGCGAATCCGGCGGCGAGCAGACCGGTGATCAGTGCGGTGACCGCGGCGCCCCGCGTGGCCTATCGCTTTTCCTGCGACGGCCGCTTCTGTTCCGAGTCCGGGGGAGGGGCATCGTCATGGACACCTCTCCCGGCCGTTCGGATGTGAGGCCGTGCACAAGATCGGTCAGATCGGAAAGGTGCCGATCAGCGGCGAGCCGATCCGGACCGCGATCGGGACCGAACCGCCGACCGGCGGGACGGGCGCGGCGTCGACAGTGAGCACGGTGCCGGCGACGACGCCGAGGAAGTCCGTCCGGGCCAGCCGGGCGTCCTCGATCCTGGCGGCGATCTCGGACCGGACGTCCGGAGCGAGGAAGGTGAGTCCGCGCGGGAACGTGTCGGCGAGCGTCGCGCCGCCATTGATATCGAAGTCGGCGGTGACGATCCGGTCGCCCCGCAGCGACACCCGGAACTCGTCGTTGAACTCACGGTGGCAGATCACCTGCGGTGGATAGAAACATTCGTAGCCGGACTCCTGCAGGTCGCCGACCGCGTCGCTCATCCGGCCGCCGTAGTGGCCCGAGTCGGACGGCCAGCGATTGACCACCGCGTCGCGGCCGGCGACGATCAGCCCGTCCGCACGGGACATCGTGTAGTCGGCGTGATCATCACGCCAGGCGCGGGTGAAGGCACCATCGATCGACTGTCCGCGCTCGGCCAGGTCGTGCAGATCCCATCCGTACTGCTGGATCTCGGTGCCGATCCGCTCCGCGGCGTCCGGCCACAAGGCGCCCAGGCTGGCCACGGCGAGTCGGGTCAGGCTGTCGGCGGCGTCGAACCCTCCGGTCCGGTCCCATTCGGCGTACACGGGAGGACTCGGTTTCGGGATCCAGGCCCAGGCGAGCCGGTCGTCGCGATCGAGCAGGAACTGCGCCACCCACGGATCGTCGGCGTCGCGGTTGCGGCACCTCACGGCTCGGCCGTCGGCGTTGCTCCGGATCTGGACGCAGAACGCGCCGGCCGTGACGAGCGCAGCGGTCAGCGTCGTCGCCGTGCCGGGCGGGACCTGCCGGGCCTCGCTGTCCTCGCCGACCGGATCCTCGGGCCGGTACGTGCCCGGCGGCGGGAGCTGCGCGACCGGCTCCCGTACGGTGCACGACGCGGTCATGATCAACGCCAGCAAAATGAACATGGACGAGACGGCCCGACCCGCCGGTCCGCGCATCAAATCCTCGTTCTGTTGACAACGGGCGGTTGAGGATAGCCGCGGCCCGCGACGTCCTGGTCGGGACGTCGAGCCCTGACAGCTTCGCCCACCTACGACGGCGTCGCGGAGACCGCGATCTACGTCGGTCCGCGTACGGGCGTGGGGTCACTCGTGGTGCGAAGCGCAGTGGTCCCAAGTGGTAGGCGCGGTCCGCGAGGTGCGGCGCGAGACTGTTGATGCAGGTAGTGGCCCTGTGAGGCAGGATGCCGCCACCTTTTAATCCGCGGGTTCAGGGTTCGATCCCCTGGGGGCCCACCAGGTCTGACCTGCTGTTTTCACCTCCTCAGGCAGCATGACTGCCTGCGGATTCGTGGGGTGGTCACCGAGTGGTCAGCTTGAGCTTTCAAGGTCGAGTTCCTCTGGCCGTCGTGGTGGCCAGGGGTGCCACTGGTCCGCGGCTCGGAGCAGGGCGCCGATGGCCGGCCGGGCGTCGCGTGGGAGCGGCCCGGTGCGCCCGGCCACCCGCAGCCGACCGGCGTCATCACGGCGCCCGAGGACGAGCGCCACGGGGGAGTTCAAGGGGCCCAGCACGTCGCCTACGACCGCCTCGGCGCTCGTCCTGGTCTTGACCTTCCGCCAGGCGCATCGCGCCGGGAGGTAACCGTGGTCGAGGCGCTTCGCGAGCGCCATGAAGTCCAGGCCACCGGCCCGGCACACGACGAGTTCACCGTTTATCTCGGGCCTCGTCCGGACCGCGCCTTCCGCCAGGAGTTCGCGGTGACGACATGTCAATGACGCACGGACGGATGTGCCGGTCGGACCGGCTTCGATCGAGGTTGGGATTACTCAGCAGTCCTGTGCCAGGACCTCGTCCACGAACCGTTGCTTTCCAGCCGTGTAGGCCTCGCGATCGTCCGGGGGGCGGCCGGCTAGGTTGCTGCTGCGGTCTCTTCGAAGGGCGGATAGGCGTCGCGTAGACGGTGCATGGTCGCAGTCACGACGGCACGTACATCCGTCTCGCGCAATGGAGCGGAGAACAGCGCCGAGCTGAACGAGAAGCCCTCAACCAGGGTGAACAGCAGGAGCGCCTCGCGGTGCAGCGACTCCTCGTCGATCACGCGGTCGGTCAGCGCATCGCGCAGCAACGAGCGGACCACTTCCGCACCCGCGAGGGACGTCTCGGCGATGTCGGCCGCGAGCTCCGGGTCCGTGCGCGCCATGACGCGGTACTCGACCAGGGCGATGTTCTCCCGGCGCTCCTGCTCGCTGGTCGGCGCGGCGAAGGCGATGACGTCCGTGATCCGAGCCACCGCGTCCTCGGACAACGTCGTGGCGCGGCGCGTGACCCGCTGGATGAGAACGCTGAAGGTGAAGCGCATGACCTCGCCGACGGTGTCACCGAAGTAGTGCCGGATGCTCCCGATGGCCAGGCCGGTGCGCGCGGCGATCCGGGCGAGGGTCACGGAGCGGAGACCGTGCGCGGCGATCTCGTCGATGACGGCGTCGGCGACCTGCTCCCGGCGAGCTTCCGTGTCGACTCTCTTGGGCATGGCCGCACCTTAGCCCGTTTTAGCATGTACGTGCTAATCTTTGTGGCATGGGCATGCTAAATAGGCCGCGTAGCGGCGCTGCAGCGCGGCACGACCCCTGGACCGGCGCGTCGCGGCAGGGGTCCCACGACGCCGGGCTCGACGGCCTCGGCGGGCTCGGCGGGCTCGAGGACGATGCTGCGTCGTGGTCGACGCCCTCCCCGGCGCCGGGCTCGCCGCTGCCACCGTTCCGCCCCTCCCTCTCACTCGAGCGCACGCGATTCGCGGTCGACCTGCCGGATGCGTCGACGGCGACGGTCGATGTCGATCACACGGAGGGCCGGGCATCGCTCTACCGGGACGGCCGGCACGTGCAGACCTCCGACATGCCGGTCCGGTTCCCGCTCGGACCGGACGGCATCGAGGTCGCCGCGAACAGGTTCAGCATGGAGCGGATCCATCTGGTCAGCGCGGACGGCAGCGAGCGACGTCTCGATCCCGCGCCGGGGACGCCCGAACACTGGCGCGCCCAGCTCTCCCGGCGACACCCGGGGATCGGGCGCGCCCTCGCCGCCTCCGCCGTCATCGCGCTGACGATCGATCTCATCCTCCTGGCCCCACAGCTGCTCGAGCTGGTCACCCACCTGTCGCTCTGGACAGATCACTTCGCGCCGTTCGTCTCGCCCATCGACCTGCCGGCATGGGCGAACACGGTTCTCGCCGTGACCGCGGCCCTCGCCGGGATCGAACGAGCACTCACCTTCCGCCACCACTGGCTCCTGGACGCCGAGACCGACGGGATCGGAGGCTGACATGCACCCACGACGTCGACTTCCGGGACGGTCCCGGCGCCTCGCGAGCGGGCTCGCCGCGACCGCCACGGTGGCGCTCTTCCTGCTCGCCGGCTGCACGCCCGCACCTCCCCCACCGGACTCCGGCGGGGGAGGTGCGGATGCGGCCCTGCGCGTCCACCTCGAGCAACAGCTCGCCTGGGGCGGGTGCGAGGACACCGCGACGAACGCAGCGGACGCCGAGCTGTTCGCGAACCCGGCGCTCGAGTGCGCCTCGGTCGAGGTGCCGCTCGACTACGACGAGCCGGAGGGCGAGAGGGCGCACATCGCGCTCCTGCGCTTGCCCGCCACGGGCGAGGCCGAAGGCTCCTTGCTGGTCAACCCGGGCGGTCCCGGAGGCTCCGGCACCAACCTCGTCGCGATGACCCTGCCTCTGTGGCAGGCCAGCCCCGTCGCCGAGCGCTTCGACATCGTCGGCTTCGATCCTCGGGGGATCGGGGCGTCCACCCCGGCCCTCGACTGCTACACCGACGATGAGTACGACGCAGGCGCGGCGCTACGGTTCGGCGTCGTGTACGACATCACCAGCGCCGAGCAGGCGGCCGAGCTCGCAGAACGTTGCGCCGAGGGCTCTGGCGGGATCGCGAACCTGGTGAACGCCGGGTCGACGAACGTCGTGCGTGACATGGACATTCTGCGAGAGGTGCTCGGCGACGACCAGCTGACCTATCTCGGCTACAGCTACGGCTCCCAGCTCGGCGCCATGTATGCCGCGACCTACCCCGAGAAGGTCCGCGCGATCGTGCTCGACGGGGCCATCGCGCCCGACCTGACGGCACAAGAGTTCCGCGTCTCCCAGTTCACCGGTCTGCAGGCGCGGTTCGACGACCTCGCCGCGTTCTGCGCCGAATCACCCGACTGCGTACTCGGCACCGATCCCACAGCAGCGAACGATCGCCTGCACGAGATCGTCCGACCGCTCATCGAGACGCCGTCGACCGCCGACGGCAGAGAGGTGAGCGTCTGGGACGTCTACCTCGGTATCACCGGCGGGCTGTACTCGCAGGCGAGGTGGCCCGACGTCGTCGCAGCGCTCACTGCCCTCGAGGCAGGCCGGGCCGACGAGATGCTCGCTCTGCGGGACACGTTCTACGGCCGCACCGCGGACGGCGCCTACCCGCTCGACCTCGACACGAACATTGCCGTGCGCTGCATGGACTGGCCCCGCCTGACGCCCGAGGAAACCACCGCGCTGGCACGCAAGGTCGGAGAGGTGGCGCCGATGTTCGACCTCGACGTCTTCACGGCAGCCAACTACCACAGCGAGTGCGCGGCGTGGCCCGCGCCGCCCACGGCCGACGATCCCTGGCTCGCCGATGTCGAGGACCTTCCCGAGACTCTCGTCGTGTCGGTCACCGGCGATCCCGCGACGCCACACGAGGGCGGCATCGCGATGGCTCGAGCTCTCGGCGCACGCCTGCTCACGGTCGACGGCAAGCAGCACGGCGCCTACCTCCTCGGCGGCAGCGAGTGCGTCGACGACGTCGTCGAGGCGTACCTCCTCGACCTCGAATCCCCGCCCGCCGACGCCCGCTGCAACCTGTGACATGCCCGACTCCGGCGACGCTGCCCCGCGGCGCATCCAGTCAAGCCACTCCGGCTCTGCGGTGTAGCTCGCGCCGCCGGTCACGATCCCGGTTGACGTGCGGGCTGTCGTCTAGTGCCTCGGATGGGCTTGCCGAGATCCGACTTTCAAGAGCCATGGCACCAGCATTGCAATCTCCGAGATGCCGAGTGCAAGCCAGTTATCGTTGTGAACGCCCGGAAGAAGTCACCGGACGCAACCTCGGTGCCGCCTCCGTCCCGCACCAGAAGACAGTGACGGCTCCACGTCAGCATGGCCCGCTACGACGGACTCAACGGGCGGGGGGTGTTCGTCCGGTAGAAGTAGTCGGCCGCTAGCTGGCTTCCTTGTCGATCTGTGAGACCCGCTGGTAGGAGACGCCGGTTAGTTTGCCGACGTCACGCACGGAGAGGCCTTGCCTGCGGAGGAGCATGACGGCTTCGTTGGTTCGCTTCTCGACCCGCACGCGGAGGGCTTCGTGGTGTTCGCGGAGCTGTCGTGCTTCCTCCGCGATTTGCTCGGAGTCGCCGGGGATGTGGACGTGGAGCTCGATGGCGCTGGGGTCGACGGCTCGGCCGGTTTGGATTTCGATGACCTCGGCTGCGTCGGCGGGGATGCGGTCGAGTCGTCGGCATTGGGTGATGGCGCTGGGGATGTCGGGGATGGTGACGACCCACCGGCCGGTGTTGTCCCAGGTTGCGGCGACTTGGTAGCTCATTTCTCCTGTGCCTCCTCGATCCAGGTGGAGTCGAACTCTGGTGACAGCGCGGCCTGGATGCTGCGCAGCGTCCCTGGGGCCTGTTGTTTGTCGCCGGCCTTCAGGGTGGTGCTGTGGCCATGGGGGCGGTCCACTTCTCGTGGGAGCCCTTGCCTCCGCCTTCCACGCAGCCGAGGTTGCGGAGAAGTTTGCGGAGGTCGCGGGTGGCTATCGGCTTCACGTGAGGCTGTCTAGCAGGTAGACAGCCTGCCGGATAGACGCATGACGGGAGACGCGAGTACTCCGAGCTACCTTGCTCAGCGCTGCGAACCTCCGTACCCGTTACCGAACTTCTGAGTTAGCCGCGCCAGGACACGAAGTAGTAGGCACCCGGCCAGCAGGGCATACTCGATCCCACAAGCTCAGATCACGCCGGGCTTGAATCTGAGGCCCGAAAGAGCCAGTGGATGCTGAGACCTTACGCAGCCGTGAACGTGGCTCTCAGGTCGATCCCTGAGGCGTTAATCGTGCTCTATGGCTCTCAGCTGGTCACGAACCTTGTCGATGCTGAACCTGTACTGGCCGCCGGCTGTCCGGAACTCAGCCTCGATCGTGCCCGCTGCTATCCACCGCTGGATCGTCCGATGAGAGACGGACAGAGCCTTCGCTAGCTCCGTGCTGGACACCAGCTCCTCCTCATGCACACCTCGACGCTAGGTACGTACGTCCTGGTCAGACGTTAGATGTCGTCTGATGTCGTCATATGTCGTAGTCTGCGTGTCGGTAGTGCTCCAGAGGGTGGCCGGGGGAGGACGCGCAGTGGCGGTGTGGATGGCGGGGACGCCAGATGGCCGGACCGTGGTCGGTGATGCGCGTGACGAAGCGGAGGCGCGGCAGATGATCGAGAGGGAGCAGTCCCGGGAGTCGGTTGTGTGGAACGAAGCTCAGCAGAAGTGGCGCTGGACCTTGGTTGCGGACAGTGGCAAGACGCACCACGGCTGGGAGGACACGAAGCCGAAGGCGCACCTAGCCATCGCTCTCGCCAAGAACCCGAACCCGGTAGCTCATCGTCTTCTCTCCGGCCGTCTTAGGTGGGAGAAGTGAAGCTGTGGCTGCAATCGGATCTGTTGCTGTACTTCGTGTGGTGTCGGGCTCGGCGGGAAGCCCGTAGGTCACTCAAACGATCCCGGCAGTAGTACTTCCCTGTCCCCTTATCCAGACGTGCTCCGCAGACCGTTTCGGAGCAATCGCATGACTGGTATCACGATCTACCGGTAGTGGTGGGGTCTATCGGTCGGCCGACCAGCATGGTGACCTCCCCGGTGGAGGGCTGCTATAGCGTGCCTCGAACCCCGTGACCGGAGGAGTCGATGCTGGGATGACGGCAAGGCGACCGATGCCCACACAGGACGACGTGCTCGAGTACTTCGACACACTGTCGAACTGGGGACGATGGGGCGATGACGATGAGCTCGGCACGCTGAACCACATCACCGACGACGTCCGGCTGGCGGCGTCGCGGGCCGTGCGCCACGGCAGGAGCGTCTCGTGCGCATGGGAGATCGCCGTGCCGGGGGAGATGGAGCGGTCGACGACGACGTGCCCGTGCGCCGCCGACATGCCGGGCGCCGAGAACATGCCGGTGTCCGCGTTCCACGCCGACCGGCGCTGGGGCTTCTCGTCCGAGCAGCTCGGCATCACGTTCCACGGCAACACCGTCACCCACGTCGACTCGCCGTGCCACATCTTCTGGGACGGCACGATGTACAACGGGCGCTCGCACTCGCTGGTCGACCCCGCAACGGGATCAGCGTGGGCGGCCGTCACGGCGGCCGCGAACGGGATCATCACCCGTGGTGTCCTGCTGGATATCGCGAGCGTCCGCGACGTGCCGTGGCTGGAATCGGGGCAGGGTGTGTTCCCTGACGATCTGGAAGAGGCCGAGCGTCGACAGGGCGTGCGGGTGGGGCCCGGCGACGCGGTACTCCTGCGGACCGGCTACGGCCGCGCCCGGCACGAGGCCGGTGTGACGCACAGCTTCACGCAGGCCGGCTGGCACGCGTCCTGCCTGCCGTGGCTGCACGAACGGGAGGTCGCGCTGATCGGCGCCGACACCCCTCAGGACGTTCAGCCCTCGGGGTACGACGACGTGCTGATGCCGGTTCACGCCGTGGGCCTCGTCGCGATGGGTCTGTGGCTGCTCGACAACTGCGACCTCGAGGTGTGCGCGACGACGGCTGCCGAACTCGGCCAGTGGGACTTCCACCTCGCCGTCGCGCCGGTCCGCTTCGCCGGTACGTCCGGCAGCCCGGTCAACCCGATCGCCACATTCTGACCTGAGTTCCACTGGTCCTCACCAGCGATTTCGTGCGTTTCATGATTTTTTTCGTCCCGCTGATCACACTCGCTGTGGACGCCGACGCTCATGCGGATGCTCGCATCGAGCGCCGTTAGCCGACTGCGAACGCACTGTCCTGCAACGCCTACGCGCCCGAGTTCGATAGTCGATGAGCCGGTGTGGCTGCTTCGCGAGCAGCCGGCATTCATCTCTGGTCGACGAAAGGCAGCTCATGGTCAGGCAACCCTGCTCGAACCCCCTCAGCTACCCCGCGGCGTGGCAACGATGAGCCACCCGCAGGACGCGGGGGCGTCGTTCGCGGCCGGGGTGAGGCGGCCTTCACCTGCGGTGATCGCCGCCGTGCGGGTGTCGTGCCTCGCAGTGGCCGACCGGCCGGTTCGCCTTGCCGAGGTGTTCTACGCGCACCTGTTCGAGATGGCTCCGCAGCTACGGGCGATGTTCCCGCCCGACCTGACCGGACAGATGCAGAAGATGAGTGACAGCCTGCTGAATGTCATCGGCAAACTCGACACTGCGGACACGACGGCCCTGGAAGCGGGGCTACGCCGGCTCGGGGCCGATCACCGGATTCGCTTCCGGGTCGAGATCGAACACTACGGGTACATCGGCCACGCTCTGACCCGGGCGGTGCGGGATTTGTCCGGACCGGGGTATTCGAGCTCCTTGAGCTCGTCCTGGATATCGGTGTATCAGTGGGTCGCCATGCAGATGATCGCGGGCGCCCAGGCGGCGGACTCGGGAGCGTCGGCGACGGATCGATCGATGCCTGCGGTACCGCAACCTCGCTGGTCCCGAGACGACGAGAGCGCTGCTTCCCCCCTGCGACACCCGCACCGGACTGGCAACTGACCCGCAGCGGTGGTGCCGCGGTCGAGGTGCTCGCGACACGGAAAGGGCAACCGCGTGGGACAAGAGGATCGGCAACTGCACGCCTCGTCGTTCGGCGCAGCGGCGACCGCATACGCCGAGCACCGCCCGGACTACGCGCAGGCCGCGGTGCGCTGGGCGCTCGAACCCGCGCCCGGCCCGCGAGTGCTGGACCTCGGCGCCGGAACGGGCAAGCTGACTGCCACGCTGGTTGCGCTGGGCGCCGAGGTCGTCGCGGTCGAACCCGATCCGGCGATGCTGGCCGAGCTTCGCCTCGCGCTGCCGGGTGTCCGTTCCCTGCCGGGTAGCGCCGAGGCGATTCCCCTGCCGGACGCATCCGTCGACGCCGTGCTGGCCGGCCATGCCCTGCACTGGTTCGACATGGCCGTCGCGGGACCCGAGATCGCCAGGGTCCTCGTATCCGGCGGCATCCTGGCCGGCCTGTGGAACGTCCTCGACAACCGGGTCGACTGGGTTGCCGAACTCGAGCGGGTCGGCGGGAGCGCGGCCATCGGCCCGCGTGACACGCTCAGCCGCTGGCGCGCCGAGACGGCAGAGGCGCACCTTCCCGGAGACGGCGTGGCCGGCCGGTTCGGCTCGCCGGAGCAGGCCGAGTTCCCGCACGGGCAGCGCCGCACCGCCGACTCCCTCGTCGCGGCACTCGCGACGAGGGCGGGAGTGCTGGTCATGGCGGAACGGGAGCGAGAGGCCACGCTCGGCCGGATCCGCGCTCTCCTCGCGAGCCGGCCGGAGACCGCCCGCGGCGAGTTCACCCTCCCCATGCTCACCGGCGTGCTGCGCGTCCACCAGCCGTAAACCGCATGACCGGGTCCGGCCTGCGGTGTGAGGGTGCGGATCATGACCACTCAGGTACGCACGTCGGCCGGCGCGGTCCGGGGACGCTGGGAAGACGGGGTCGCCGTGTACCGCGGCGTTCCCTTCGCCGCGCCCCCGGTCGGGCGGGATCGGTTCGCCGCTCCCCGCCCGGCGGTGCGCTGGGACGGGGTCCGTGACGTGACCCGGTTCGGTCCGCCCCCACCGCAGCCGGGCAGGCCGACGGCGGGGGAGGACTGGCTGAACCTCGCCGTCTGGACCCCGGATCCCGGCGGGACCGGGCTTCCGGTGGTGGTGTGGATCAGCGGCGGCACGTACCTCAACTGCGACACATCCAATCCGCACCTCGCCGGCGCGACCCTGGCGGGCGCCGGCGCGGTGGTGGTGAGTGCTCACTACCGCACCGGCGCCGAGGGCTTCGCCCGGCTCGACGTCGCGCCGGACAACCGCGGGCTGCTCGACCAGGTCGCCGCACTGCGCTGGGTGCACGACAACGTCGCCACCTTCGGCGGTGACCCGGGCAATGTCACCGTCCTCGGGCAGTCCGCAGGCGCCGGCTCGATCGCCGCGCTGCTGGTGATGCCGGCGGCGGCCGGACTGTTCCGTCGCGCGATCCTGCAGAGCCTCCCGGGGACCTTCTTCACACCAGGCCTGGCCGCGGACGTCGCGGCGGAGATCAGCGCCGAGCTCGGCCGCGCGCCGCGGGCCGCGGACCTCGCTGATGTCGCCCCCGATGATCTCGTCGACGCTGCCCGGTCAGTGACCATGCGTCTTCCGCAACGGATCGGTCGGTGGGGCGCGGTGGCGTACACGCCCACGCCGTTCTCCCCGGTGGTGGACGGTGAGGTCCTGCCGGCATCCCCGTGGGCAGCGCTCGCCGATGGCGCGGCCCGTGATGTCGATCTGCTCGTCGGGCATACCCGTGACGAGTTCAGCCTGCTCGGCGCCCGGCTCGGGGACATCGACGACGCCGGGGTGGACGCGCTGCTCAACGGGCTGACACCGACACCGGGCGCGCAGCGCTACCGAGCGGCCTATCCGTCCGCCTCCCCGAACGAGCTGCGCGACACCGCCATGTCGGACTGGCTGTGGCGGATGCCGGCCCTCCACCTCGCCGAGGCGGCCCACGCCGGTGGAGCGCGGGTGTGGCACTACGAGCTCTGCTGGGCGTTCAACTCCGTGGGCGCATCGCACAGCCTCGACACCCTGCTCCTGTTCGGCACCACCGAGATCAGAACGGGGCTCACGGCAGCCGGTCCGGACGCGATGGCCCAGGCCCGACGTCTGTCGGGGCTGATCCGGGCCGAACACCTGTCGTTCGCCGCCACCGGAGACCCCGGCTGGGTTCGCTACACGCCCCACGAGCGCGACACGCGCGTGTACGACACCGACTCCACCGTCGCCCGGTATCCCGAGGAGCGGTCCCGCTGGATCTGGCGTGATCGACGTTTCGATGCCCTGGACCTCACGGCATGACCCCAGGCCTCGTCGGTGAGCTCGACCGTGGGCTGCGCGGTCCTGATACCCCGCGCCCGTATCGTTCGAGACAGCTGTCGGACACTGTCGGGTAGCCGCGCCGCGGTCCGAACGGGGCGACCAGCAGAGGACGTTCTGCATGCATCTGTCGCAGGCTGCCGCGACAACGGATAGCTTCTGGCCCGGGAGTCTGGACGGCTGGATCGGAATCCTGGGTGACAGCACGACGTTCCTGATCGCCATCGTCGGTTTGTCCTTGTGGATTCGTGGCCGAAACCCTGTTGTGTCCTTCGCCCTGCGGAATGACCGGAGGAGGACGATCGGTGCCGTTCTCACGAGCCGTGGGTATGGACGGATCACGACAAGACGGGCGTGCCGCACCGCAGCGGAACGTCTCGTGCTCGGGCAGCGTGCTCTCACCGTCGCCACGGAGCTGAGGTGGATCGACGAGACCGCAAGAGATCATCGGCTGCCGGTCCCGGTCGCTCTGCACGGGATCGGCGGGGAACCGAGCGATGATCTTCAGCGGCTCAGCACTGCGTATCGGGCGTTCGCGCACCGGCTGAAGGCGCGTGGTCTGCTGGGTGGAGGAACGGCGCCGATCCTTGCCGAGCAGGCCGACGTGGCCGCCCGCACGGGCGAGTACCTCATGGCGCAGGCCATGTTCGCGATGGGCACGACAACAGCCGACGCGCGTGGCTCCTTCGCCATCGGCATTCCCGCCAGGTCGACGCAGCTCCGGCTCGAACACGTCAGGATCGGTGAGGGCCCGGGACAGGGAATCGACGATATCGCCGTCTCTCACCTCGCAGAGCGTCTCGTCTTCCCGGATACGTTTGCCGAAACGCTCTGCCGGGCGGACGGGATCGAGCCGATGCCGCTACCGCTGCGCGGCGAGGCCGATCGACGGCTTCTCGAGCAGCGCCTCAGCGGCAAGTTCTTCGACGGGACGCTGCCGTCCCTGCGGGGCACGGTCCGGCAGCGTGATCCCGCGAGCGGCTGGGTCCGGCTGCACCTCGTGCTGGCCGAAGCCGCATACAGCGCTGTGATGGCCACCCATAACGTCGGGGACCGAGGTATCGGCCGGCGCCGGGATGAGCTCAGCGGCGCGGCTCGCGTGCTGACGCTCTCGTGCCTGCCGGTGACGAGCGACGAGCAGATCATCGTCGTCCGACGGTCCGCCCATGTCCGAACCGGCGAAGGACAGTGGGCGGTCGGCGTCAACGGGAATCTGGAGATGCGCCCACGTTTCGGCATCTCGCTTGACCGCGACCCTCACGGAATCCCGGACCCGCGGCTCGCGATCGTCAGGGAAGCCGCGGAGGAGCTGGGAGTCGACCTCAGCGAACAGCCACTCGAGATCCTCGGGATCTCGCAGTTCGACTCCGACCAAGAAGTCGCGGTGTCCATCCTTCTGACGGCATGCCGGGTGTCTCTCACCGCAGCCGAACTCGCTGCTCGTGGTCGCTACTCGCACGCAACCGAGGGCCGCTGGGAGAGCGACGGCGCGATCCTGGCGGTCCCCGTTCCCACCGACATCGCCAGCGTCGAGTCCCTCCTCCGCTGGACCTTGACTGCACCCGACCACCAGCCACACCTGACGTCGGCGCTGGTCGCATTGACCTACCCGCGATTGATGGAGGAGATGAACGGCGACGCCGACGCGGCTCACGACTACCTGCGAAAGCTCGCAACCAGCTCCCCTGCCTCGTCACCGCCGCCCGGAATCACCGAGATGAGCAGCCGGAGATGAGTCGACGCCCGCGGTGCCTTCTGCGGCGGTGCAGCGGATCGGATCGACATCGACGCACCGATCTGACCGATGGGGCGCTCGTGGCGGTTTGCCGTCACCGCTGGTGGTGCTGTACGGCACCCGCCGGGCCTCCGCCAGGCGGAGTGACCGGGAGGAGTGACCGGGAGGAGGGCGCTTCGTCAGTGTGTTGTCGGCGGCTAAAGCGCGCCGACGCAGCACTACTCTTCGCTCTCTGTCGGCCCTGCGCCATCGGTACGTGGCGGCCGTCACCCGGTCGTCGTTCAGGCGGCGGAGCGCTCGGCGACGGGCCGGCGACGCAGGCTCACGGTCGATACGGCCGGCGGGGTGTAGGCCGCCTGGTTGGGGCCGGCGTCGGTGCCGGGCGGTGCGATCTCGTCGATCCGGTTGAGGACATCGTCGTCCAGGGTGACGTCGGCGCCGGCCAGCAGGTCGTCGAGTTGTTCCATGGTGCGCGGCCCGATGATCGCCGAGGTCACGCCCGGGTGGGCGATCGCGAACGCCATCGCGAGGTGGGCCATCGGCAGGCCGGCCTTCTCAGCCAGCGGAATGAGCTGTTCGACCACCTCGAGCTTGCGTTCGTCGCTGAAGTACTGCGGCGTCCCGCCGGACCGGTGGGTGTCGGCCTGCTTGCCCTTGCGGTAGCGGCCGGTCAGCAGGCCCTGGCCCAGCGGGCTCCACACCAAGGTGCCCATCCCGTAGCGCTGAGCGATCGGCAGCATCTCGCTTTCGATGCTCCGGTTGACGATCGAGTACGGCGGCTGCTCGGCGCGGAAGCGCTCGAGGCCGCGCCGCTCGGCGACCCACTGCGCCTCGACGATCTCCGAGGCCGGGAAGGTCGACGTGCCGATCGCGCGCATCTTGCCGCTGCGGATCAGATCGGACAGTGCCGACAGCGTCTCCTCCACGTCGACCGTCGGGTCGGGACGATGGACCAGGTAGAGGTCGAGATGATCAGTCTGCAGGCGGCGCAGGGAGTGCTCGACCGCGGTGACGATCCAGCGCCGCGAATTCCCCCGGTGATTCGGATCGTTGCCCATCGGGTAGTGCACCTTGCTGGCCAGCACGACGTCGTCGCGGCGGCCCTTGAGCGCCTTACCGACGATCACCTCGGATTCGCCACCGGAATACACGTCGGCGGTGTCGACGAAGTTTATCCCCGCGTCCAGGGCCCTGTGGATGATCCGGATCGAGGAATCGTGATCGGAGCTTCCCATGGCCCCGAACATCATGGTGCCGAGGCAGTAGGGGCTGACCTGGATTCCGGTCCGACCCAGCGTGCGGTACTTCATACTTCTCTCCCGTTGAAAGCGTTTCGGTGAGCCGTCTGCTCATCGTCGAACACGATCTCGACCAGCGGGCTGTGCGCGAGCCACTCGTCGAGGTCCTGGCGCAGGCCGACCCGCGCCGCGACATCGGGCCGGTTCTGCAGGTCGAGCACGGCGGTGATCACCCGCCGCCGTGTCGGCTCGTCGACCGGCCTCGCTGTCGCGGGCAGGTCAACCTTCACCCCGTGCTTGAGATGCACGACGAACCGCGGATTGGCGCGCAGGTTCGCGTACCAGCTGCGAGGGACGGGCAGGCTGGTCAGGTACCAGCGACCGTCGACGCGGTGGAACCAGACCTCGATGCGGCGAGGGATACCGCTGCGCCTGCCCAGCGTGGTGATGTCGATCGTGCGCTCGGTCGTGGAGGAGTCCGGCCCGATGTCGAGGGCGCGAGCGACAGCGTCATCCACGGTCACAGTCCGCTCTGCCGCTCGTTGTCGGAGAATACGTCGCCGCCCCCAACTCCGGTCCGGCCCAGCTTGCGATACTTCATGCTTCTCAGGAAATCAGCACTGCTGACGCCGGGCTAGCAAGATCCTCTCGCGTATATGCACAATCCTCTTCGCTCAGGCAGCGTTCACGGCAGCGCCGCGCCGGCGGGCCCCGCTCCACCACGTAAACGCGCCGCATCGACGCTGGGCGGGACACCGAACTGGCGGCGGTACTCCCGGCTGAACTGGGACGGACTGTGGTACCCGACACGCTGGCCGATGCCGGTGATGTCGTTCGGACGGTTCGTCAACAGCAGTCTCGCCGCCTGTAGCCGGATGTTCTTCTGGAACTGGATCGGGCTCATCGCCGTCACCGCCTGGAAGTTGCGGTGGAAGGCGGAGACACTCATCCCCGACAGCTGTGCCACCTCCTCGACCCGGAACGGCTGGGTGTAGTTCTCCCGGATCCACCGCACGGCACGTCTGACGTGCGTCAGGCTGCTGTCGGCCACGCCGAGCTGACGGACGACGTCACCTTGCTCCCCAGTCATCAACCGCCAGAGGATCTCGCGCTTGTACAGCGGGGCCAGTGTTTTGCGGTCCCGTGGCCGGTCGAGCAGGCGCAGCAGCCGCACCACGGCGTCGAGCAACTCATCCGGGGCGTCGCTCACCGCGATCCCTAGCCGCGCGGTGCCAGGAGACTGCGGCACGTCCCCCGGCCCGGCCGGCAGCAACTCCGCGATGACGGCAGGTTCCAGAGTCATTCCGAAGCCGAGCGCGGGCACGCCGGGAGCGGCGTCCATGGCGTGTCCGGTGACCGGGACGTCGACCGAGGCGACGAGATACTGTCCGGCGCCGTAGTCGTAGAAGCGGTCGCCTAGTGCGAGACGCTTGCCGCCCTGGGCGATGACCGCCAGCACCGTCCCGGACATCGAGGACTCCGGCCCAGCGGCCTGGTCGACCTTGCAGATCCGGACGCCGTCGATGACAGTAGCCAGATCAGGACGCGCATGCCGGTCCAGCAGCACACGAAGCTCGTCCAAAGACACTTCGCGATTGCAACACAAAACCCGCGGAGGCACGCGAGCGCCTCGCGGACCGGACCGGGTGCCGCCGGAACGGCAGGTTGCGGCGTAGCTGGGTCCGGGCATCGTCGCGCCGGTTGTGCCGGCGCAGCCACTCGCCGTAGAGCAGGCGAGCCCCGGCCGATTCCGGATGTGCACCGCGATCAGGCCAGTCGCGGGTCCGCTGAGCGCACAAGCATCAGCGACAAGATGATCAGTGGGAGTCTCCGATGAGCGGTGTAACTGGTCGTGATGGCGAGCTTGGTGTTCGGAGGATGCGATCTGTGATTGCGTCCTGCTCGGCCAGCCGCATCGCACCCGCGCGTGACGATGTCCGGTTCCCCGCGTACCTCGGGATGCAGCCGCCCTGGGCGGTCGCCTATGCCGGAACGGTGCACGTCCAGTTCGACCGCGTCGCGACGGCCTGACCACCGAGGTCGCCGACCAACCTCGGCGCGCCCACCCCTGACTGATCGCATTTACCGGACGGGTTCGGTCAACGTGCCGTACGAGCGTTACTACGCCGGTGATCCGGTAGGCGCGCATGCGAGGAACTACCTCAACTACGACAAGTCCGACGCATTCCGGCTTGTCGACCGAGC
This sequence comes from Pseudonocardia xinjiangensis, assembly GCF_012911925.1. Lineage (GTDB taxonomy): Bacteria > Actinomycetota > Actinomycetes > Mycobacteriales > Pseudonocardiaceae > Pseudonocardia > Pseudonocardia xinjiangensis. Next base: position 18,868 of record NZ_JAAXKY010000104.1, read on the forward strand.
GCTCGCCCTGGCTGGTGGCCCCGAGCAGGCCGTCGCCGAGATGAGCCGGCCCGGGTGAGCGCGCACGGGTGTCCTGGCACGGGATCAGAACGCCGCACCGCGTGTCGGCCGCGGTCCTGCGCCGTCCTCAATGCTGGTGGCGTTGGAACGGCGGAATCAGTCGGGTAACTCCCGTAGAGCGGCGCGGAGGCGCAGCATGAGATGAAGGTCGAGGCGGCGGCCGGGTTCGCGCCAGTCGTCTCCGAGTACGTCGGTCACCGATTCCAGCCGCTGGTAGAGGGTGTTGACGTGCACAGTCAGCGCTTCGGCTGCCGCGCCGGGACGCAGATTGTGGTCGAAGTAGGCCAACAGGGTCGCACTGAGTGGTACGCCTCGCCGCTGTTCGGCGGCCAGCAGGGGGCCAAGGTTGTATTCGATGGCCGAGCGAAGTTCAGCGCGGCCGGCGGTGCTGAGCAGGACGCGGTAGATGCCGAGGTCCTCGGCGGTGCAGAGTTCGCCGACCCGCCCGAGAGCGAGCAGCGCGTCCACGATCTGACCGGCCGCGCGGAAGCTCCGCCCCAACCGCGTGCCTGCCGGCCCCGGACCATCCGCATCATCGGCGTGTGAACCACTCGCCCCAGCGGCGCGCGTACTGGCCAGCCCGGCGGTGACCGAGCCGAAGCGGGTGCTCCAGGATTCCGTCACCGCTTCGACCGTGTCCTGAGGGAGCACGATAACCGTGCGCGATCCGAGGTCGGCGACTACCGCGCGCTTCGGCGCCGCCGCCCTCAGCGCCGCCAACCCTTCGCCCGCCGCCGTGGTCCCGGCCGTGGCCACCAGCACGTCATAACGCGTCGACGGGTCGAGACCGGCGAACCGCATCTGGCGGTCGAGCACGGCCGGATCGGCGCTCGGGTTGTTCAACAGGTCGGCCAGGAACGAGTCGCGAGCTCGGCGGGCCGCCTCATCGACCGCTTCGGCCCTGGTCAGCGCGAGTGCCAGCACCGGAGCCGCCCGAGCGAGCAACCGGTCAACGAACTGCTCGTCCACGAACCTCGATCCCTCTCGCTCCGCCGCCGAACCCGACTCAACGGATCCGGGCCCCCACGGCTGAGTCTTGGAGATGTCGGCGGAAGCTTGAGGGTCGGCGACACTTTCGAAGTCGAGGCTCTGGGCCTCGCGACCGGGCCCGAGCGCGCGCTCAGCGCCGGCGGGCCTGGTTGCGGGCACCGTGACCAGTGCGCCGAGGACGTGGCAACCGGCCACCACCGGACACAGGCCAGGCTGCGAGGCGACTGTTGCGGTCGAACCAGTAACGGAACGGCTGGTCGGGCTGGCGGCGAGGGCGGCGAGAGCGGCGTGTACGGCGGCCAGCCGGTCCGCCGGCATGCCTTCCGGGGGTGGGCCGTCAGCGGTGACCAGGTAGACCGGGCGGCCGGCCAACGTACGGACCTCGGCCAGCAGGTCAGCGACCTGACCACCTCGTAGTACCACCTGGGTGAGCATGTTGTCCCAGCGCAGCGCCTGCTCGAGCTCCCCGGTTCGCCGCTCCAGCTCGCGGTTGACCCGGTTGAGCTGGTCCAACCCGTCCTGGTACCGCTGCACCAGTCGCTGGTTGTCCAGTGCGACGGCGGCGTGCGCGGCCAGCGCGACCAGCAGCGCGATGTCCTCCCCGGTAAACCGGTGCGGCCGCCGCTCCAGCACGAACAGCACCCCGAGCACCTGGTCGCGGCCGAGCAACGGGACACCGAGCACGGACCGGCAGTGCTCGGCCAGGGCCGCGGCGTCGTTGTCCGGGTGATGGTTGAACTGCGCGGTCTCGTAGTCATCGGTCCAAGCCGGCTGGGTATGGGTCAGCACCTCGCCGGCCAGCCCGGCTTCGGCCTCCACCGAAATCCCGACCATCTGTGGAGTAAGCGCGCCGCTCACCGCATGGATCCGCAGCCGGCGATTCGCCTCCACCAGGCCGAGGTAAGCCATGTCGACCCCGAGCACCCTCCGAGCGTGCCCGACTATGTCGTCGATCAGCGCCAGCTGATCGCGGTCGCCGGTGGCGGTGAGGTGCGCGGCGACCTCGTTGAGCGTGGCCAGCTCGCGGGCCCGTTGGGTGCGCTGTTCGAGCAGGGACCGGATACGCAGCGCTGCCACCGCCTCGCAGGCAGCGCGTTCGGTCGAGCCCAGTTGCTGGGCCAGCCCTCTCTCGTGGGCCGCGAACTCGGCCTCTGACGCCTCGGTCAGCAGCAGCTCCAGCCAGCCCCCCTCGTCCACCACTCACCCCACTGCTAGTGCACTTCTCCATGCGAGCAACCGATTGATGGAGACCCAATCCATTGTAGCGACCGTTCTCGGCTGGTTATCTCGTCATCACAACCGCCGAGACGTCGGAAAAGGGGACAGGATGTACGACACCCGGCATTCCCGCCCACCAATCATGATCGCCGACAAACCATGAGTTGCGCAGGTGCCCCGCGTTATCTATCGGGGAAGACCGATGGCTCAGTCAGCGGGAACTGGCCGAGACGTTCCGGCTGTTCGGACGGTTCGGGTTCGGCGAGGGCGTCGCCGGACACGTCACCGCCCGCAACCCCGAGAACGGTGCTACCGGGCAACCCGTTTGGGACGATCCTCTTCCAGATCATGGTGTCGGACCTGCTGCTGGTGAACGAGCACGCCCACTCACTGCACGGCAAGGCCTTCACCAGCCGCGCCTCCCGCTCGCCCCGATCACCCAGGAAGCAGCCGCGTGCCGCTCGGTCGGCCAGGCGGGCTGGTGGTTCGTCACCCTGGAGCAAGCTGCCAGGCCGAACTGCTCGCCCGAGCGGCCGGCACCCCGATCGGCAGCCGCCGTCGTCAGCCGCGGCCGTCTACGTCGAACCGGCCGCTCACTGCGCCGACTGGTTCAGCTTCCGCCCTCTGTCTGACCAGATCACCGCCGAGGAACCCAACCTCTTCGACTAGAGCAAAACCATTCTCAATCAACCAGCCCAAGGGAATGCGCATGTCGAGTCCACTCAACAGCGCCCGGGCCGCCGCCCCACCCGAAACCATCGCCGTGGTCGGCACCGGCGCGGTGGGCGCGGCCCTGGCCGCCTGGCTCGCCCGCGCCGGACACCGCGTGATGGCCTGCAGCCGGAGCGCGCCGGAGCGGCCGGTGGTCGTGATCGATGACGGCGACGGCCCTCGGGCTTACCCGGTGCGCTGGCACGCCGCGCCGGCGCAGGTCGAGTCCACGGCGGACTGGGTGTTCGTTGCGACCAAACTGCCGCACACCCCCGCGGCGGCCAAGTGGCTGTCCGCGCTGGTCGGTCCGAGCACCCGGATCGTCGCCGCCCAGAACGGGGTAGACCACCGTGAGCGGTTCGCCGAACTCACCGACGCGCCCGTCGTGCCCGCGCTGGTCTACTTCATCGCCGAGCGACTGGCGGTGGGCAGCGTTCGGGTTCGGCACCTCGACCGGGGGGATCTGGTGCTGCCCGACGACGAGAACGGCCGGCTGGCCGCCCGGCTGTGCAACGAGAGCGGGATCGTCGCGGAAACCGAACCCGACTTCACCACCCAGGCCTGGCGCAAACTGCTGATCAACGCCGCAGCGAACCCGCTGACCGTACTGACCGGCCGTCGGCTCGAGGTGCTCCGCGAACCATCGGTCGCCGAACTGGTCCTGGCTCTGTTGGACGAGACCGTCTGGGTGGGACGGACGGCCGGGGCGCGGTTCGACGCGTCCTCGGCGTCGGAGGCGCTGGCCTGGCTCCGAGCGCTCGACCCGGACGGCACCTCTTCGATGCTGCAGGACCGGGAGAACAACCGAGGCCTGGAACACGAAGGACTGACCGGCACGGTGGTGCGCCTGGCCCGCCAGCACGGCATCCCCACCCCGGTCAGCGACACCGTTCTGGCCCTGCTGCGCGGCCTTTCGACGAGCCCGGCCGGCAGCTCCCGGTAGACCTGAGGACACCGTGAGCGATCGCCTTGTGATCGCGGACCGAACACCAGCAGAGAGGGCCTGATGACAACAACACCCCAGAAAGCACTTGGTTTCTTCGGGGAAGATGCTGATTTCGCGACGCTGTCCGAGGTCACCGACGCGGCCCGTGCCGGGCTGTCGCCTGACGTCCGCGACTTCCTGGACGGTGGCGCGGGGCGGGAGGTGACGCTGCGGCGGAACCGACAGGCACTAGACCGCTGGGCCTACCGCCCGCGGGTCATGACCGGGCTCGGCGTGCCGGATCTGGCCACGTCTTTCCTTGGCATTCCGCTGGGGCTTCCGATCCTCACCGCGCCGTTCGGCGCGGATGGACTGTTCCACCCCGAGGGACACCGCGCCGTCGCTCGGGCCAACGCCGCCGAGGGCGCGGTCAGCATCGTGCCGGAGGCAGGCACCCACTGCCTCGAAGCCGTCGCGGAAGCGGCCCCGGTGGCCGCCCGGATCGCCCAGGTGCACCCGATGGGCCGGCCCGCGAACTTTTTCGCCCTGCTGCATCGGATCGAGGACGCTGGCTATGACGCCGTGTGCGTCACCGTCGACTGCCCGACCGCCGGCTGGCGTGAGGGCAATCGGCGCCACAGGTTCAACCTGGACCCGGCCGTCATCAGCGGCAACTACCCCGCCAGCGGTCCGGTCGCGCTGGACGAGGTTTTCGGGCAGCTGTTCACCCGCACCGAGCCGGTCTGGACGTGGGCCGAGCTCGGCGAGCGGATGGCTACGACCCGGCTGCCGTGGATGGCGAAGGGCGTCCTGACCGCTGAAGCCGCGTCAGCTGCGGTGGACGCCGGCGCCTCGGCGGTCCTCGTGTCGAACCACGGCGGGCGCCAGCTCGACGGGACCCCCGCGGCGCTCGACCAGCTGCCCGAGATCGCCGCGGCGATCGGTGACCGCGCACAGATCGCCCTCGACAGCGGTATCCGGTCGGGTAGCGACGTGGTCACGGCGCTGGCGCTGGGCGCCGAGGTTGTCGTGATCGGCCGGCTCGCGGCCTACGGTCTCGCGGCAGCCGGCGGGGCCGGAGTCCGGCGCGTCCACCAGCTACTGCGAGACGAGATGCGCACGATCCTCACCCTGCTCGGGGCCGGTAGCGTGCGCGAGCTCGGCCCTGCCTTCCTGCAGGAGGTACGGCCCTGACGACCCGCCTACCAGGGAAGATAGCTCGGCGGGCAGCAGTCGCGGCGGCTCGAGAGGGCGATGTCGCCGTGGGAATGCGGGCAGTACCTCAAGTTCGCGGGATGGCCGGTCGGCACGGACCGTGGCTTCGGCCAGGAGACATCGGCTCGGCCGCAGCAGGTGCGGCGGCAGCACCGACACCGTGACGTGCTGGATCGGCTCGTCGCCCGCGGGCTGCCCGCGTGAGGTGGCGACAAGCCGGCCGTGCGGTACCGGGTGCCACCGCCGCGACGAGCGGCCCGCCGGTCGATCTCGCGCTCGATCGGTGTGGGGCCGTAGTGCCCAGCTTGGTGGGATCGGCGGTAACGGACTCGGGATCATTCGACGCGGGCCGGTTGCCGGGCCCGCTCCGCGGTGTCCTCGCCGGGCAGCTGCAGGTCGACCACGCTGATGTTGACCTCGACGACCTCGAGGCCGGTCATCTGTTCGATGGAGCCGATCACGTTGCGCCGGATCGAGCGGGCCAACTCGACGATCGCCACCCCGTATTCCACGACGATGGTGAGATCGATCGCGGCCTGGCGTTCGCCGACCTCGACCGCCACGCCCTGGCTGCTGCTGGCCCGCGCACCCGGGATGCGTTCGCGGACCGCGCCCATCGCACGCGCCGCGCCGCTACCGAAGCCGGCGACGCCCGTGACCTGCCTCGTGGCCAACCCGGCGATCTTCGATACCACAGGGTCGGCAACCGTGGTCTTGCCCTGGCTGGTTTCCAGATCACTGTCGCGAGTCGCGACCGGCGAGCGGGTCGACGCACTTGCTTCGTTGCGCGGGGTCTCGGGACTGCTCGAGGCCGAGGCTCCGCTCGGGATGGTCGTCATCAGCTATCGATCTCCCTCAGCTGCCGGGAGGTGGTGCCCGGGGTGCTGACTCCTCCCCGGACCAGCGTCAATGTCGTGGAACGCCGCTACCTGCGGATACCCCGCTCACACGATCGAGTTCGACATGGTGATGTGACGTCCATCACAGTCTTGGTGGGCCTGGCGGCAGGGACGCTGCGATGCGGAGCGGCGGGCTCGTGAGTTGCGCGCACTCGATCACTCGGAGCGAGCCAGGTCGTGTCACAGTGCCGGCAGGCCCAGTACCGACGCGAGGCCGACAAGGGCCCAGCTGGTTCCATCCCGGCCGTCCAGCCGGTGGACTCCGTGCGCCGTGCGCGCAACCCGATGGCGGGCCCGGCCCTCAGGCAGCTGACGGGGACGCCCCGGTCGTCTGTCAAGGATTTGTGAGCCTGTCTTCGCCCGTTACCCAGCGGCGAAGGACGCTTTTGAGGACCTTTCCATTGGCATTGCGCGGCATTGTCGTGACATACTCCAGGCGGGGTGGGAATGTACCATTCGGTCATTTCCTGGTCGCTGAGGTATCGGCGCAGTCCGTCAAGGGAAACCGGGGGCTCGGTCGCGGGGGTGATCACTGCGCAGGCCTGCTCGTCGCCGTCGTCTACGGGGTAGCCGACCAGGGCGACGTCCGCGACGCCGGGATGGCAGAGCAGGGCGGATTCGACGTCGGCGACCGGAATCATGAACAGCCCGCCGATGCGGTCGGAGGCGCGGCCCATCAAGCGGATCCCACCACGTCCGTCCGGGATGGCCAGGTCGCCCGTGTCGTACCAGCCGTCGTCCTGCTCGGCGATGACGACGAGTTTGCCGCTGTCGCGGCCGTACGTCGCCAGACATACGCCACCGCCGCGGGCGAAGAGGCGACCGGGCTGATCATGGGTGCTGCTGGAGTCCGGCCGCACGTCGAGATCCAAGGGGACGCAGGCGCGCCCGTCGCTGTGCGCGGCCCAGTCCACCGGGTCGTCCTTTTGGGTCATCGTGCCGAGCCCGACCTCGGTCATCCCCCATGCGACCTGCAAGGGAACCCCGAACACCCGTGGCACCTCAGCGATCAGCGGCCTCGGAAGGGTGGTGCCGCCGCCGCAGAGCGTGCGCAGTGCCAGCGGGGTCTGAGGCTGTCCGTCCCGTGCCGCGATCATGTCCTGGATGAATGTCGGCCCGGTGAACATGATCGAGACCCCTGCTTCGGCCAACAACCTGGCGCCGCGCTCGCCCGACCAGGAGTCCAGCACCACGCCGCACGCCCCGGTCAGCAGCGGTAGAAGAGTGAACAGGTACCCCATTCCGAACATCTGCGCATGGGGCGAGAAGGTCACGTCCTGGGGACCGACGCGCTCCGTCTCGGCCATGCCGGAAACGCCGACATGAAAGGTGTTATTGGTGTGGATGGCCCCTTTTGGTTCACCTGTGGTGCCTGAAGTGAAAAAGAGGATGGCCGCCCGATCCGGGTCTTCCTCCGCGTCGTCCAGGGCGATCGGGTGGCGCTGCTCCCACGGGGTGTTCTCGAAGAACGAGCTGAAATCGATCTCGCCGTCGGCGGCTCTTCCGAGCACCACCCGATGACGCAGCTGCGACAACCGCGGCGCCATCTCGCGCAGCGCAGTGGCGTGGTCCACCCCCGCCCACTCGTCGATCGTGATGTAGACACTCGCGCCCACCCGATCCAGCACGCGCTCCAGCTCACGGGCCCCGATCGTGGTCATGATCGGGGCCAGTACGGCCTGGAGCCGGTTGGCCGCCAGTAGGAGCGGCCCGACCCGCCACCCGTTCGGCGGCCTCATTCCCACCACGTCGCCTGGTCGCACGCCCAGCTCGTACAGCGCCCCAGCGAAGCGCTCGACGTAGTGAGCGTATTCGGCGTAGGTGAGCATGACGGAACTCATCTCCGCAGGGGTGGAGCCGCCCTGATAGGCCCTGATCGCGATGGTGTCGGGAGACTGGTGGCGCCATCGGCGCAGATCCCCGATGGGACCGGAACCACGCCAGATTCCTGCCGCGCGATAATGCTGCGACGCAGCATCGGACGGGCGAATCTCAAAAACGGACATACTTGACCCTTTCGCGGACTGCATTGAATGCGGCGTACAAGGACGTCGGGCCCGCCCCGTGACGTGGCGGCAACCCGACCGTGCTGTACCGGGTGCCACCGCCGTGACGAGCGGGGGCCGGGCTGTGGTCGCGGCCCGGCCCCCCTCGGGCCAGGGATCAGGCGTTGACGGCCTGCTCTCACCGACAATCTGTACACAGAAGATCACCCGGCTGCCGTCCGGCGCCCTTGCGGCCATCCGGTCCGTCCGGACAGTCCGCATCGGTCCTCCCCAGTGCGACTGACAGAGCGTGACCGCCTCGCCCAGCTCCTACAGCGCCATTCGTCCACGGAAGTCGGGACGCCCAGGCGATAGCGGGGACGGACCGCTCACGGGCGACGTCCTGCAGCTCCTCACCGGAGGAGATGTCGTTGGATCGGCATCGCCCAACGCTAGTTCTGAAGGTCAGCCCTGCTGACGCTTCTCTCGCCGGATGTGGTGAGCATCGCGGGACGCCGTGGAACAACGACGCAAAGTCCAGATCGGGCCGCAGCGGTGCGAAGCCCTGATACTGCATGCCGAGCGTGTGAAACGCCTTGGCGTTGGTGCTGGTGGAGAACGCGTGCCGGCGGTCGGCACCGGGTCAGGCGCGGACGAGGTCGGCCGCCCGTTCGGCGATCGCGTAGACGGTGGCGTTGGTGGGGGCGGAGAC
>NZ_JAAXKY010000105.1 GCF_012911925.1 Pseudonocardia xinjiangensis
GTTCTCCTCGGCGGGGGTGAGGTCGGCGAGCACGGTCCAGAGCTCGTCGGGGATCGGGTGGGTGGCGAGCTGGATCGTCTGCTCCAGCCGTTCCGGCCGGGACATCCCGACCACCGTGGACGTGATGCGCGGCTCCCGCAGTGAGTACTGCAGTGCGGCTGCCGCGAGTGGCACGTCGCGCTCGGCGCAGGCCCGTTCCATGGCAGCGGCGGCCGTCAGCACCGGCTCGCGCGCCGGCCCGTAGGCGTACTTCGGCTGGGCCGCCGGCCCTTTCACCAGCAGGCCGCCACCGAAGGGGGCGCCGTTCAGGACGGCCACGCCGGCCGCCGCGCACTCGGCGAGCAGCGGCTCGGCCGAGCGGTCCAGCAGCGTCCAGCGGTTGTGGGTGAGCACCACCTCGAAGGCACCGGTGGCCACGAACCTGCGCAGCAGGTCGATCGGGCCGCCCGCCACGCCGATGTGGTCGACCAGTCCCTCCGCGACCAGCTGCTGCATCACCTCCACCGGGCCGCCGGGGGCGGTGGCCTCGGCGAAGGTGATCCGCTCGGGATCGTGCAGGTGCAGCAGCCGGATGCGGTCCACCCCGAGGTTGGCCAGGCTCTCCTCGAACGACGCCCGCACGCGCGGCCCGTCGAACGGACCGCCGTCCACGGGGTCGACCTTGGTGGCGAGCAGTACTCCGTCGGGCACGCCGCCCAGCTCCCGAACCACCGCGCCGATGCGGCGCTCGCTGGTGCCCGCGCCGTAGCCGTTGGAGGTGTCGACGAAGGTGAACGGCCCGGCGAACGCGCTCCGGACCATGGCGAGCGCCTGTTCCTCCGGCACCGCGTAGCCGTAGACGGAGGTCATGTCGCCGAGCTCACCGGTGCCCACGCAGAGCGGGGTGACACTCAGTCCGGTGCGGCCGAGGGCCCGCGGGGTCAGCACGTCCACGAAGTCTGCTCCTGTCCGATCTTGCTGTCACTGCTCACGACTTCCCTCTCAGGTCTTCACCGCACCGGCGGTGAGCCCGGCGACGAACCAGCGCTGGAAGACCACGTACGCGATCACCATCGGGAGCGCGCTCAGCGTCATCGCGGCGGTGAGGGCGGGCCAGTTGGTGGAGTACTGGCCGATCAGTGCGTTGGCCGCCGGCTGGATGGGCTGGTCGCCGGGCTCCGAGATCAGCGCGCTGGCGAACAGCAGCTCGTTCCACACCCCGATCATCTGGAAGATCGCCACGGTGGCGATGCCGGGCATGGCCAGCGGCAGCATCACCCGCCAGAAGATCTGCACCTCGCTGGCGCCGTCCAGCCGGGCCGCCTCGGCGAGCTCGTTGGGGAGCGCCTCGAAGAACGTGCGCATCAGGAACAGCGAGAACGAGACGCCACCCGCGGTGTAGACGAGGATCAGGCCCAGCTGGCTGCCCAGCAGCCCGAAGGTCTGCAGCTCCAGGTAGACCGGGATGAGCGTCGCCACGCCCGGCAGGAACAGCGCGCTGGTGATCACGAAGAACAGCAGGTTCCGCGCGGTGAAGCCGATGCGGGCGAAGGCGTAGCCGGCCAGCGTGGCGGCCACGATCGTGAACACGAGCGTCGCGCCGGTGATGAGCACGCTGTTGAGGAAGTTGCGCCAGATCTCCAGCTCGTTCCAGGCGAAGACGTACGCCGAGAACTGGATCTTCTCCGGGATGAGCGGCCCGGAGAACGCGGTGTTCTGGGGCCGCAGCGAGGTGAGCACCATCCACACGAGCGGCCCGATCGCCCCGGCGGAGATCACCACCATCGCCGCGTGCCACAGCACCCGCCGCAGCACCGCCCCCGGGTCGCGGCGCCTGCCGCGCGCCACCGGGGGCGGCGCCAGCGGCCGGACGCCGGCGTCCACCGTCGTGGTCATGCGTCTCCCTTCCGGAACCGGTACAGCAGCAGGGTGGCCACCCCGGCGACGAGGAAGACGACCACGCTGATCGCCGAGCCGTAGCCGAAGGAGGAGACTCCGCCCGTGGAGGACCCGAAGGTCAGCAGGTAGGTGTAGGTGCTCAGCGACTCCGAGGCGTGCAGCGGGCCGCCGTTCGCCATCACGAAGTTGAGGTCGAAGACCTTGAGGCCGTTGAGGACGTTGAGCATGACGACCACCTCGATCACCGGCCGCAGGATCGGGATCGTGATGCTCCACGCCTCGCGCAGCGGCCCAGCGCCGTCCATCCGGGCGCTCTCCGCGATCGCCGGGTCGATGTTCCCCAGCGCCGCGTAGAAGATCAGCATGAACAGCCCGGTGGCCTGCCACAGCGACACGACGATGATCGTCGGCAGCACGGTGGCGGTGTCGCCGAGCCAGGGGTGGGTGAGCGCGCCGAGCCCCACGTCCGTGAGCAGGCGGTTGACCACGCCGAAGACCGGCGTGAGCCCGAGCCGCCACAGCAGGCCCGTGACCGTCAGCGAGATCGCGGCCGGGAGGAAGAGCAGCGTGCGGTAGACCACCGCGCTGCGCCGGGGTCCCGCGTTGACCAGGAGCGCCAGGCCGAGCGCGAGCCCGGTCTGGAGCACGGTGGTGACCACCGTGTACACGACCGTCACCACCGCGGCCTGGACGAACGTGGGGTCGGTCAGCATGACGCCGTAGTTGTGCAGGCCGGCGAAGTAGGTGCCGCCGAAACCGTCGGAGCGGGTCAGCGACAGGTAGAAGGTGCGGGCGACCGGGTAGGCGATGAACACGACGAAGAACGCCAGCGCCGGGACGACGAAGCTCAGGCCGGTGGGGGTGGACCACCCGGTCAGCGGACGTCGGCGCCCCGGCCGCGGCGGGGCCGCGGTGCGGGTGCTCGGGGCGAGGGAAGCCATGGGCGGGGCCGCGTCAGATCTTCCGGGCCTGCACGACGGCGGCCTCGATGGCGGTGGCGGCCGCCGCGGGGGTGGCCGAGCCGTTGATGACCGAGACCACGCCGTTGGACACGGCGTCGAGCGAGCCCTGCCCGAAGAGGATGTGCGGGGCGCCCTCACCGTCGAGCAGCCACTGGGTCATGGTCTTGATGTCATCGCCGGTCACGCCGGCTGCGGCCTGCTTCGTGCAGGGCATCGAGAAGGTGTCGTTCATCATCTTCAGGTAGCGCTGCGGGTCGTAGAGGTACTTGAGGAAGTCGATCGCGGCGTCCTTGTTGTCGGACTTCTCGCTGATCGCCCACGTGTAGCCCGCCTGGTTGGCACACCAGTGCTTCCCGCCCGCGGTGTAGGCGGGCGTCTTCGCGATGCCGTACTCCTTCAGGAACCCGGCGGGGGCCTCCTTCTGCAGCACCGGCGGGAAGAACGACCCCGAGAAGAGCATCGCCGCCTTGCCCGTCATGAAGGTGCTGTTGGAGGTGTCGCTGTCGACCGCGAGCACGCCCTTGTCGAACACCCCGGCGTCGGTGAGCCGCTTCACGACCGTCAACGCCTCGACCACCTCGGGACGGTCCCAGGTCACGCCCGGCTTCTCGTGGGAGTCGAGGTCGAGCACGATCTGCGGGTCGCCGGAGATCTGCGTGATGATCGGCAGCATGAAGTCCGACAGCTGGTTGCTGGGCGTGCCCTGCGCGGACATCGGCACGTAGCCCGCGGCGTTGATCGCCGGCGCCATCGCGATCAGGTCGTCCCAGGTCTCCGGCGGTTCGAGACCCAGCTTGCCCATGATCGTCTTGTTGTAGAACAGGCCGAACGTCTGGGCGGCCCAGCCCACGGCGTACTGGCCGTCGCCGTAGACGTTCTCGTCGTTGGTGGACGGGAAGAACCCGTCGAGGAACGGCTGCCCCAGCGCCTGGCGCAGGTCCACGATCCGCCCCGCCTTGCCCAGGGCGAGCGTGGAGACCAGCGGCATGAAGATGTCGGCCTCGTTGTTGGCCGCGAGCGCCGCCTGCAGGGCGGGCGCGTAGCTGCCGAAGTCCCAGTAGCGGGGTTCGATCTTCACGTTGGGGTTGATCGCTGTGTACTCGGCGATGGTGGCCGCGAACGCGTCCTCGAACTCCGAGGCCCAGGTCCACAGGCCGAGGGTGGTGGTGCCGCTGCCGCTGCCGCCACCCGCGCCGCAGGCGCTCAGCGCGGCGGCGGCGCCGGCGGACAGCCCGGCGACCGCACCCATCCGCAACAGGCTGCGGCGACTGAACCGGCCTGCGTCGAGGGTCCGGGCCAGGGAAGAACCGTTCACGTCTACCTCCGGGGAACGAGCGCCGACGAGACCTCGACGCCGGTGTCAGGTCACGGGCTGGGTGGGCCCGCGCAGTGCCTCAGCCCTTCGCCAGCTGCTCGCGCAACGTCTCGCGGACGGTGCAGTTCTCGAAGGCGAAGGAGTCGGCGAGAGCACAGAGCTCGCTCTCGTCGAGCCCGCGCAGCAGGTCGGCGTACTCGTCGACCAGCGGCTGCGCGAAGGTGATGTTGAGCAGCAGCGTCCGGACCCAGTCGAAGCGCCCCCACGGGTAGGGGTCGAAGCCGGGGAACTCCCGCTCCACCAGGTCCTGGACGGGCTGAGTGACCTCGCGGACGCCCTCGCCCCTGCTCCCCCACTGGTCGGCGCCCAGCCGGTCCTTCTTCGCGACGAAGTCGGCGAAGTGGCGCCGGTAGGGGGAGTCCGGGGCGGCGCTGACCAGCCCCTGGCGGCCGATGTCCTTGTACATCCAGATCGACCAGCCGGCGTCGTACTCCCGGTAGATGTCGAGCTGGTCGGCCAGGATCTGCCTGCGCTGCTCGTCGACGGCCGGGTCGCCGGTGTAGATGGGGCCGAACTCGCCGACGTAGATCGGTGTGCCCGTCGACCGCGCGTACTCCGAGCGTTGCAGGAACTTGCGCTCGACGGCGTCCCGGTCGATCCACACGCCGTCGGTGTGTCCCGGGTAGGGACCCCCACGGCCGAGACCGGCCGCCACGTAGTCGTGGCAGGTGTAGACGGTGTTCTCCCAGGGTTCGGTGAACATGTCGAACTCGGTGGAGTACGTGTTGCCGTCGACGAAGAGCGTGTGGTGGGGGTCGACGGCCCGGATCGCGGCGGCCAGGCGCTCGTAGAACGGGCCCACCACGGCGCGGGACTCGTCCGCCGGCTCGTTCATCAGGTTGTAGCCCGCCACCCGGACGTCGTCCTTGTAACGGTCGGCGATCGCCTCCCACAGGTGGACGACGCGGTCCTGGAAGTGCCGGTGCTCCCAGAGCAGCGCGCGGTGCGTGGAGTTGTCGGAGTGCCAGTGCTGGTTCTGGGATCCCGGCAGCGCGTGCAGGTCGATGACCGACGTGATGCCGTGGGCCCCGAGGGCGGCGATCGCCCGGTCGAGGTGGCGGAAGCCGTCCTCGGTCACCTCGAACGGGCGCATGTCGTCCTCGAGGTGGCGGTAGTTGAGGGCGATCCGCACCGAGTTGAGACCGACCTCGGCCAGGAAGGCGGCGTCGGCCTCACCGAAGAAGCTGGTGAGGAGCCGCTCGAAGAAGAGCTCGTAGCGGTCGTCGCCGATCGCCTTGCGGACGGCCGCGCGCATCATCGACTCGTTCGCCGCATAGCCGGTGATGAAGTTCTCCATGTTGAGCCAGCCGCCGAGGCACACCCCCCGCATGCGGAACGGCTTGCCGTGGACGTCGAGCAGCTGGGCTCCGTGGGTGCGGATGTGCTGCAGGGCTGCGGCGGGCACTCAACCAGCTCCTCATCGAGTGGATGTTTCGAAAGTTTGCGATACTTCCGATGCTCGTCGGGACGCTAGAGCGCGGATGTGATCTCCGTCAAGCCTTGATCTGAGCCTCTGCCAGGCGTACGGCGCTGGACAGGGCGTTCTACCTAGCGAAACCTTTCGCATACCGCGGGTGACGGTGCAGGCTGTGCCCTCGGCGCCGAGCCCGGCCACAATGAGGACGATGGGGGGAAATCGGATGACTCAGCCCGAGGGTCGCCGCAAGCGGTCGACGCTCGCCAGCGTTGCGACCGCGGCCGGCGTCTCGCTCGCCACGGTGTCCAAGGTGGTCAACGGCCGCGACGACGTGGCACCCGACACCCGCGCCGAGGTCGAACGCCTCCTCGAGGAGCACGAGTACGTCCGGTCCGCCAAGCGACGCGTCCCGTCCCGCTCACGCACCATCGCCCTGGTCTTCGACGACTTCATGAGCCCGTACGCCACCGAGCTCATCCGCGGGGTGACCGACGCTGGCGTCGAGTCGGAGGTCGACGTCGTCGTCGGCCGCTTCTCGATCGACAGGGCGGGACCGAGCAGCGGGGCCGGGTGGGCCCAGCGGCTCGTCCGCGACGGCCGCGACGGCGTGCTGGTCGTGACGTCCGACCTGACCCTCCAGCAGCTCGCCGCGTTCGAGCGCGCCCGGCTGCCCCTGGTCGTCATCGACCCCGTCCACCTGCCGCGCGCCGACGTCACGAGCATCGGGGCCACCAACTGGTCCGGGAGCCTGAGCGCCACCGAGCACCTCATCGGTCTCGGGCACCGGCGGATCGCCTTCGTCCGCGGCCCGGACGGGGCCATGGTCGGGCAGACCCGGCTGCACGGCTACCGGGCGGCGATGACGAACGCGGGGCTGATCCCGGAGCCGGACCTGGTCGTGCCTGGCGACTTCGGCTTCGAGGCGGGCCTCGCGGCCGGCCGGCGGCTGCTGGCGATGCCGGATCCGCCCACGGCGGTCGTCGCCGTCACGGACGTGGCGGCGTTCGGGGTGCTCCAGGCCGCGCACGCGGCGGGCCTGGGGGTGCCGTCCGACCTCAGCGTGGTCGGCTTCGACGACACCTACATGGCGTCGTGGTCGTGCCCGCCGCTGACCACGGTGCATGCCCCGCTGCAGGAGATGGGTCGCGTCGCGCTCCGCACGCTGCTCCGCATCGCCGACGGGGGCACGGTCGACTCCCACCACGTCGAGCTGGCCACGGAGCTCGTGGTGCGCGCGTCGACCGGGCCACCTCAGATCGCGCGGTAGTCCTTCGGGGAGAACCGCGGGCCGAACCGGGGCCTGCGGAATCCCGACACCTCCACGAACCGCACCGCCCGCTGGCGCTGGGGCGCGTACGGGGCGAGGACGCCGAGCATGCCCGCGTCGTCGAGC
This sequence comes from Pseudonocardia xinjiangensis, assembly GCF_012911925.1. Classification (GTDB taxonomy): domain Bacteria; phylum Actinomycetota; class Actinomycetes; order Mycobacteriales; family Pseudonocardiaceae; genus Pseudonocardia; species Pseudonocardia xinjiangensis. The sequence continues at coordinate 7,026 of NZ_JAAXKY010000105.1, forward strand.
GGACGCCCGACGAGTGCCCAGCCGACCAGCGTGGGGATGTGGAAGTCGCCGACGCTCACCGCGTCCGTGTCACCCCACGCGCGCTGCGCCACCTCGGCCGCGGTCCACACCCCGATCCCGGGGACCTTGCGCAGCAGCTCCCGCCCGGGCTCACCGCCGAGCTCGCAGGCCGCCTCGAGGCGGTGCGCCACCGCGGCGCAGGCGAGGATCGCGCGCCGCCGGGCGGAGTCGACACCCGCCTTGTGCCACTCCCAGTCCGGGATCTCCCGCACCTGCGCCGGGCTGGGCGGCACCCGCATCCCGTCCGGTGCCGGACCGGGCGCCGGGTCACCGAAGCGCCGGCAGAGCTCCCGCCACGACCGGCGGGCCTCCACCCCGGTGACCTTCTGTTCGAGCACCGACGGCACGAGCACGTCCCACACCCGGCCGGAAGCGCCGAACCGCAGGCCGGGCATCCGCCGCGAGGCGTCGGCGACGAGCGGATGGTGCGCGACGAACTCCTCCGGCCGGTCGCCCGCCCCCAGCAGCCTGGGCAGCCCGTCGAGCGACCACTGCGCGCCCGGACCCCACGCGTCGCAGACGACGGTGCCGTCGGAGCGGCGGCGCAGGCGCGTGGTCGCCGGGCCGTCCGGGGTGGTGGAGACGCGCCAGATCGCCGAGCCCTCGCCCGCGGAGCGCCACGTGGGGTCGCCGCGGCCGCGGCGCAGAGGGGCGAGCACCCCCGCCAGGTCCAGCCGGTACTCCGGTCGCCACTCCCGCGTCGCCATCACACCCGCGGCGCGCCTGCTGACCTACACATCGGGGGAGAAGCGCAGCCCGTGCGGGGGCAGGACCACGTCCGGCCAGACCCGCATGCCACGGCGCAGCTCGCAGTACGCGCCCACGACGGCGCGGTCGCCCACCACGGTGTCGTTGACCAGCGCGCCCTCCTCGACGCGGGCGCCCGCACCGATGACGGAGTGCTCCACCACCGCGCCCTCACCGACCACGGCCCCATCGAACAGCATGGCGCCCTCGACGCGGGCACCCGCCCCGATCCGCACGCCCCGGCCCACGGTGGTGCCCCCGAAGACCAGCGCGCCGTCGGCGATCTCCGCGCCCTCCAGCACCAGCGACTCGCCGGTCGGCCCGGGGAGCGCTGCGGAGGGGGCGACGCCGCGCACCAGGTCGGCCGAGCCGTGGATCAGGTCGGCGGGGGTGCCCATGTCACGCCAGTAGGCGTTGTCGACGTGGCCGGAGACCTGCGCACCCGCCAGGAGCAGCTCGGGGAACGTCTCCCGCTCCACCGACACCGGGCGACCCTCGGGGATCGACTCGATGACCGAGCGGCGGAACACGTAGCAACCCGCGTTGATCTGGTCGGTGGGAGGGTCCTCGGTCTTCTCGAGGAACTCCAGCACCGAGCCCGACTCGTCGGTGGGGACGCAACCGTAGGCACGGGGGTCCTGCACGCGCACGAGGTGCAGCGTCACGTCGGCGTCGGTGCGCCGGTGGGTGTCGACGACCGCGCCCAGGTCGGTGCCGCACAGCACGTCCCCGTTGAAGACGAGGACGTTGTCGGTGGTGAGGTACTTGGCCACGTTGCGGATGCCGCCGCCGGTGCCCAGCGGGTGGTTCTCCACCACGTACTCGATCTCGAGCCCGAGGGCGGCTCCGTCGCCGAAGTGCGCGGAGAACGTCTCGGCCAGGTACGAGGTGCCGAGCACGACGCGTCCGACACCGGCCGCACGGATACGCGACAGCAGGTGCGCCAGGAACGGCACGCCCGCCGTGGGCAGCATCGGCTTGGGGGCCGACAGGGTGAGTGGCCGTAGTCGTGTCCCTTTGCCCCCGACCAGCACCACGGCTTCGACGTCCTGCAGCACGCTTTCTCCTCCAGCTCCGTACGGCTCCGGGTAAAGCCCGGTCTCGAGCTCGGTAAAGCCCGGTAGTCAGCTCTCGGTTTTTCGAGTCGCGGTGTTTCGGACCGCGGCGTTGCGGCCGGTCACGGCACCCGAACGGGTTGCGAGCGCCAGGAGCAACCGGGCCGGCGCCCCGCTGCGGGCGGATACGTACCGGCGTAGGCCGTCCACCGGTGTGGCCAGGACGCCGTCCCCGTTGCGGGCCCCGGCGGCCACCTCGACGCCGGGCGCGTGGACCACCAGCCAGCCCGCGCGGAGCAGCCGGTCGGCCAGGTCGACGTCGGCCATGTCCACGGGCCCCGCAGTGTCGAGATATCGCGGGTCGAAGCCGTCCACGGAGTCCCAGGCGGCCCGGCGCAGCAGCACGCACGACGTCGCGAGCCATCCTGTCGGCCCGGCGCCTGCCCCGACCGGGATCCGGCCGCGCAGTGCCTGGGTGGTCGAGGGCAACGCGCCGGCGGACGGCAGGACCGAGCCCGCCGCATCGCGCAGCCGTGGCCCGATCAGGCCGGCACGCGGGTACCGGGCGGCGGCCGCGAGCAGCCCGTCCAGGACATCGGCGTCCCACCGCACCGCGGGGTCGGCGATCAGCACCCAGCCCACCTCGGCGTCGAGGCCGGCCACCGCGCGGTTGATCGCGGCGGGGCGCCCGATGTCCTCGGCGAGCCGCAGCACCTCGACGCCCACCCCGGGGTCGTCGACGACCGTGGTGGCGTCCGCGACGACGGTCAGCACGACACGGACCGGGCGGGGGGCAGGCGTGGACACGGTCGCCGCGAGGCGATCGACATCCGGGCGCCCCGAACGCGCGACGGTGACCACGGCGAGCTCGCACCCGTACTTCCGGCCGACGTCGCGGGTGACCGATTCGCTCCGTTCCGGATCGCGGCGGGTGTCCCCGTCGACCGGGGCGCCGCGGATCGGATCTCGGTCCACGCGCGCACCCTAGTGGCGACGCGGCACCCGAGCGCCGCGGCCCACCGCTAATGGGGGTACCCGATCAGGCGATCCTTCGGCTCAGTCGTCGCCCGGGTCGCCGCCGTCCAGCTCCGCCAGCGCCTGCCGCGCCGAGGAGTCCCCGGAGTCGACCGAGATCTGCAGGTAGCGGCGGGCCTCGTCGAGCCGGCCCTCGTCGAGCAGGAAACGACCGAGCACGTACGCCCAGCCCGGCTCGGCGTGCCGCTCCGCCTCGCGGAGCTCGCGCTCGGCACCCGCGGTATCACCCCGGCCGGCGAGGAACTGGCCGTAGGCGGTGTGGGCCCGCAGCGCACCCAGCTCCCCCGCCCGCCGGTACCACGACTCGGCCTCGTCGGCCCGGCCCTCCATCGCGCGGACATCGGCGAGCGCCACCAGCGTGTCGGGCCGGCTCTGGGCGGCGTACCGCTCAGCGGCAGCCGCGGCCGCGGAGAGGTTGCCCGCCTCCAGGTGCAGCTCCACGACGTTCGCAGCGGCCAGCTCGTCACCGGACTCCGCGGCGTAGCCGAGAAGCTGCACCGCCTCGGCGAGCCTGCCCTCGTCGCGGAGCAGGATCGCGAGGTCGTTGGCCGCCACGAGCTCACCGGTCTCGACGGCCAGCCGCAGCATGCTCTCGGCGCGTGCGCGTTCCCCGAGCTCCGCCAGCGCCACCCCCAGGCGACCGGCGAAGCGCACGTGGCCCTGCTCCACCACCACCGTCAGCCAGTCGGCGGCTTCGTGCCAGCTCCCGCTGTCGAGATAGGCGCGGGCCAGCAGATCAGCGGCCGACGGCTCGCCGGCCGCCACGGCGCGGCGCAGCACGTCGACGGCGTCGAGCGGGCGGCCGGCGTCGAGCTGGGCGGCTCCCTCCGCGGACAGGGGTTCGGGCGGCACCGGGGACGGCTGTGTCATCTGGCTCCCTCATCGAGTGATCGATCGTCCCACCAGGCGGACCGATTTACCCCTTGTACGTGGCGATCACCGTTCTATAAGCCATTCGGCGGATCCGCTCGGGAACGACCCGATAGCCACCCCGCACGAGGACGTTGCGGGCGAACTGGGGCCACGTCGTGAACCCGATCAGTTTGAAGCGGCGCTGGATCGCGACCTCGGCACGCAGCTGGCGCAGGCCGCCCCGGCGCGCGTAGGCGCCCTCCCCGACGCGGTACTTCACGAGCGGCTCGGCGACGTTGGCCACCCGCGCCCCCGCGAGGATCAGCTTCGCCCAGAGCAGGTAGTCCTCCATCAGCGCGAAGTCGGTGTACCCACCGACCGAGCGCACCAGCTCGCGCCGGTACACGACGGTGGGATGGTTGAACGGGACGGCGAACCGGGCCCGCGCGCGGATGTCGGCCGGGTCGATCGGCGGGGTCCGCATGCCCACGATGTCCCCCCGGTCCGCACCGAACTCCAGCAGGCCGGAGCCCACGATGTCCACGCCCGACTCCATGATCGGCATCTGGACGGCGAACCGGTGCGGGAGCGAGATGTCGTCGGCGTCCATCCGCGCGACGACGGAGTGGCGGCAGGCCGCGAGCCCGGCGTCCAGCGCGGGGCCGAGACCGACGTTGCGCTCCAGCGCCACCACGTCCACCGGCACCGGGCTCGTCGCGGCGAGCTCCGCGATCCGCGATCCGAGCGCCGCGGGCACCGGGCCGTCGCGCACGATCACGACCTGGTCCGGCCGCCGGGTCTGCTCCTCCACCGAGGAGCGGAACGCCTCGGTGAGGAAGTCGGGCCGGTCACCCGCCCACACCGGCAGCAACAACGACAGCTGCTCGGGCAACGAGAGCTCCCCTCTTCTCCCGGGCTACCCACCCGGGGTGACTCTCAGTAGTGACGACGAGGGCGACCATGGTCACCCGCGACACGCGCACGGCCATCGCGGGAGTGCGCAGCCGGTGCTGCACCCTAGGAGATCCGGTAGCGACGGCCAGCGGAGGTGCACAGGTGGACGGACGGGGCTGGTCGGACGGGTCGGCCTGGTCGTCGTCCGGCAGGCAGCGCAGCAGCTCGTACCACCCCACCAGGCCCACCCGCCGTGAGAGCGAGTCCTACCCGGACCGCTCGGCCCGGTACCGGACCGGCCGGCGGACCTCTCCCGAGCCCCCGACGCGAGCGCGTGGCGTGCCACGGGCGCCGAGCCGGCGCCCCGCCCGCAGCGCCGCGGCGGGCACGACGACGGCACCCCCCAGACGCACCCGTCCGGCCCCGCCTGCGCGTCCGAAGCGCCCGAAGAAGCCCCCACGCACCCTCCGGGAACGCATCAGGCTCTTCCTCGTGGTGGCGTCGGCGCTCGTCCTGGTGCTCACCGGCTCCGCGTGGGGCCTCTTCCGCGACATCACCGCCGGGATCACCACCACCGACGTCATCACGGGCAGCGATGACGACGGCGCGGACAACATCCTGCTCGTCGGTGTGGACAGCCGCACCGACGCGCAGGGCAACCCGCTGCCCCCCGAGGTGCAGCGCCTCCTGAACAGCGGCCCCGACTCGGGCGTGCTCAACTCCGACACGATCATCGTGCTCCACGTCCCGCAGGGCGGCGGAGCGGCGGCCGCCTTCTCCATCCCCCGCGACAGCTACGTCGACATCCCCGGCTACCGCCGCGACAAGATCAACGCGGCCTACCCGGCGACCAAGGCACTGGCGGCCGAGCGGCTGGTGGCCGACGGGGTGCGCGACCCGAAGCAGGTCGACGCCGAGTCGGCGCAGCAGGGCCGCACCGCCCTGATCCAGACCGTCCAGAACCTCACGGGCCTGCACATCGACCACTACGCCGAGATCAACCTGCTCGGGTTCTACAACCTCACCACGGCGATCGGGGGCGTCGACGTCTGCCTCAAGGCGCCGGTTGACGACCCGTTCTCAGGAGCCGACTTCCCCGCCGGGCCGCAGACGATCTCCGGTGCCGCCGCACTGGCGTTCGTCCGGCAGCGCCACGGCCTCCCCGAGGGCGACCTGTCCCGGATCCGCCGCCAGCAGGTGTTCCTCGCCGCCGTCTCCGACAAGATCCTCTCCGGTGGCACGCTCACCAACCCGGGCAAGCTCAGCTCCCTGATCGACGTCGCCCAGAAGTCACTCGTGGTCGACTCGGGCTGGAACCTCCTCGCGTTCGCGCAGCAGGCGTCCGACATCGCGGCGGGCCATCTGGAGTTCGTCACCATCCCCACGCAGGGCGGCGAGACCAACGCGCGTGGCGACGTCGTACTCGTCGACCCCGGCGTCGTGCACACGTTCATCGAGCAGCGGATCGCCGAACAGCAGCAGGCCGTGCAGGCCACGCAGGAGGCCCCGCCCCCGCCACCACCACCGGCGCAGCTCGACGTGATCGCGTCGCGCTACGTCGTCGACGTGCGCAACGGCTCGAACCTCTCCGGCATGGCCGCCACGGTCGCCGGCCGCATGCGTGACCTCGACTTCGTCCCGGGCACGGTGGACAACACCGACCCGACGCCCACCTCGACCGTCCACTACACGGGCTCGGACGGCGACGCGGCGCGCGCCGTGGCCGCCCAGCTGGGCAACATCCCCGTGGAGAGCGACGACCAGGTGACACCCGGACACCTGCTCGTCGTGCTAGGGGCCGACTTCAACCCCGCGACCGTGCCCGCTCCCGTCGACGACGCGCCGGCCCGCCCGTCCCCCGCCGCACCTGCGCCGTCGGCACCGATCACGGCGGCGGGCGTCCCCTGCGTCGACTGACCTACGGTGAGCCGGTGACGCTCACCGCCGCCCTGCTGGACCCGCTGCGCTCCGGCGCGGCCGCCGCCCGACCGCTGATCACGTTCTACGACGACGCGACGGGCGAGCGCATCGAACTGTCGGCCGTCACCACGGCCAACTGGGCCGCGAAGACCGCCAACCTGCTCCGCGACGAGTGCGACGTGGAGCCGGGCACGCCAGTGGCCCTGCTCCTGCCCGCGCACTGGCAGACCGCCGCGGTGATGCTCGGCGCGTGGTGGTGCGGCGCCGAGATCGTGGCCGCACCGGAGGACGGGGAGTGGGTGCTCTGCGACGCCGACCGCATCGACCTCGCGCTGGCCGCGGAGCCGGCGGGCGGCGTGGTGGCGCTGTCGCTCGACGCCTTCGGAAAGGGCGTGCCCGGCCTGCCGTCCGGCGTGATCGACTTCGCCACCGAGGTGCGGCTGCACGGCGACGACTTCGTGCCGTGGTCCCCCGTCCCCGACGACACCCCCGCGCTGGCCGGGGCCACGGTCACCGACGTGTTCGCCGACGCCCGCGCCCGGGCCACGGCGCTGGGGCTCACGGCGTCCGACCGGGTGCTCTCCACCCTGGAGTGGACGAGCCCCGACGGGCTGGGCGACGGCCTGCTCGCGGTGCTGGCGGCCGGGGCGTCACTGGTGCAGGTCCGGAACCCGGCGCCCGACGCGCTGGAGCGCAAGGCGCAGACCGAACGCGCGACGAAACGGCTGCACCCCTGACGCGCCCCACCAACCCCCCGCGCCAACGGCGTCCGGGGTCTCGGTCGCTCCGCAGGACGGGTCCCACACCGCGATCACCGGCTTCGACCAGCTCTCGGACCGCGTCGTGGCCACCACCTCGCGCGGCGACGTCGCCGCCCGCTACCTCGTGGGCTGCGACGGCGGGCACAGCACCGTGCGCAAGACGCTCGGCGTGGCCTTCGCAGGCAGCAGCAGCGTCCGACGGTCCGTGGTCGTTGGCGACGTCGAGGTCACGGGGCTCTCCCGGGAGTACGGGCACACCTGGATCGACCCGCAGCGCGGAATGCTCGCTCTCACTCCGTTCCGGACGGTGCCGCACTGGCAGTTCGTGGCCGCCACCGCCGACGCGGGCGAGCCGTCACTGGCCGAGTTCCGCCGCCAGCTCGACCTGTTCACCGGAACGCGCGAGGTCACGATCAGCAGGCCCACGTGGCTCTCGGCGTACCGCGTGAGTGTGCGGATGACGCGGCAGTACCGGGTCAGCCGGGTGTTCCTGGCCGGTGATGCCGCGCACGTGCACCCGCCGGCGGGCGGCCTGGGCATGAACACCGGCATCCAGGACGCCTACAACCTCGGTTGGAAGCTCGCCCGCGCGCTGGCCGGTACGGCGTCTCCCGGACTGCTGGACACCTACCAGCAGGAGCGCGTGCCGATCGCCGAGTGGACCCTCGATACCAGCAGCACCGGCCTCGACCAGCTGCGGACGGCCATCAGCACCGGCACCGACGTGATCGACGCCGTCAGCAAGCCCGAGCACCGCCAGCTCGGGCTCGGTTACCGCGGCGGCCCGCTGTCGAAGAACCTCACGGTATGGGACGGGCCGGAGGCGGGCGACCGGGCGCCGTGGCTGCAGGAGATCGGCGGGGGTGGGTTCACGTTGCTGGGATTCGGGGCCGCCGCGGACTCGCTGGACAGCGTCCACGGCGTGGTCACCCGGGCACTGCCGGGCGAGCAGGACGTGCTGGTACTCGTACGACCCGACGGGTACATCGGAATGGTCGCAGGGCCCGCCGATGTGAAGCCGGTGCAGGACTACGTCGATCTGCCCTAGTCCCGAGCGGAACCCGGTGGACGGTCACGGCCACCGCACTAGGCGATCAGCTTGTCGGTGAAGTCGTCCGTGCGGGTCTCGGGCATCAGCAGCAGGCAGACCAGGCACAGCACCGCGACCCCGATCAGGTACCAGGACACGCCCGTCGTCGCGTGGGTGCGGGCCAGCACGTCCGTGGCGATCAGCGGGCTGATGCCGCCGCCGATGATTCCGGCGGCGCTGTAGGCGAACGAGGCCCCGGAGTAGCGGTAGCGCACCCGGAACAGCTCGGGGAAGTAGGCCCCCATCGGGCCGTAGAGCAGCGCGAAGCACAGCAGGCCGACGATCATCGCGATCCCGATCAGCACCGGCTGCCGGGTCTGGATGAGCCAGAACAGCGGGAATGCCCACAGCCCGGACAGCACGGCTGCGGCGATGCACAGTTTGCGCCGGCCCACGCGGTCCGAGAGCGCCGCGAACCAGAGCGTCGCAGCGCCCATGGCCAGCGACGCGATGATCGCCTCGGTGAGCATCGTGGTCTTGTCGATGTGCAATGTCGCGGTGCCGTAGGACAGGCAGAACGTGGTGATCGTGTAGAACATCGTGAACGCCAGGATGAACGACAGCGTGGCGAGCACGAGCACGCCGGGCTGGCGCCGGAGCAGTTCGAGGAACGGCACCCGCACCTGCTGGTGGGCCGCCACCGCCGCCCGGAACACCGGGGTCTCGGCAATCCGCAGCCGGATGTAGAAGCCGACCACCAGCAGCACCGCCGAGGCCCAGAACGGGATACGCCAGCCCCAGGACGCGAACGCCTCCGCGCTCATGCTCGCATTCAGCACCAGGTACAGGAAGTTGCCCAGCGCAAACCCGATCGCCGGCCCGAGCTGTGGGAATGCCGAGTACAACCCGCGTTTGCCGGCAGGGGCGTACTCCGTGGCCAGCAGCACCGCGCCGCCCCACTCACCGCCCAGCCCGATGCCCTGCAGGAAACGCAGCACCGCCAGCAGGATCGGCGCGGCCACACCGATCGCGGCGAACGACGGCACGCAGCCGATCAGCACCGTGGACAGGCCCATGACCAGCAGAGAGGTGATCAGCATCCGCTTGCGGCCCAGCCGGTCGCCGAAGTGGCCGAACAGGATCGCGCCCAGCGGCCGCGCGATGAAACCCACCGCGAACGTGGCCAGCGCGGCCAGCGTGCCGGCGGCCGCCGAGAAGGACGGGAAGAACAGGTTGCCGAAGACGAGCGCGGCGGCGGTGCCGTAGATGTAGAAGTCGTAGAACTCGATCGCGGTGCCGATGAAGCTGGCAACGGCGATCCTGTTCCGCGACGGCGCGGCGGCAAGCGTACTGGTCACGAATTCATCCCAACGCCCGAACACGGACAACGGTGGACGACATTCGACACCGACCCGAGACGGCTCTGCCCGTTTCGGGATTATGGTGCCCGATTGTCCGGTCCGCGGGGCCACTCGATCTGGTCAAGACGCCTCCGGTCGCGGACCCGATTGCGGCCACAATGCCGCAGCCCTCCGGACGCAGCAACGCCACCGGCAGTTTGTTACGTCACAGGTGGGCCCGGAGCCTTTCCCGACGGGCCGGATTGCGCCACCGGTCATTACGGCGCAATTACGCAGCGTTCACTCGGGCCCCACAGCACTGCGACCACTCCAGTGGGCTAGCCCTTCAGCAGGGCGCGGGCCATCACCATGCGCTGGATCTGGTTGGTGCCCTCGTAGATCTGGGTGATCTTCGCATCGCGCATCATGCGCTCCACCGGGAAGTCCTTCGTGTACCCGGCGCCCCCGAGCAGCTGCACCGCGTCGGTCGTGACACTCATCGCCGTGTCCGACGCCAGGCACTTCGCCGCGCTCGAGATGAAGCCGAGGTTGGGCTCGCCGCGCTCGGCGCGCGAGGTGGCGACGTACACCAGCTGGCGCGCGGCCTCCACCTTCATCGCCATGTCGGCGATCATGAACTGGAGGCCCTGGAACTCGGCGATGCTCCGGCCGAACTGCTTGCGCTCCTTGGCGTAGGCGATCGCGACGTCGAGTGCGCCCTGCGCGATTCCCACGGCCTGCGCGCCGATCGTCGGGCGGGTGTGGTCGAGGGTCCGCAGCGCCGTCTTGAAGCCGGTGCCCTCGGCCCCGATGATGCGGTCGGCCGGGATCCGGCAGTCGGTGAAGTAGATCTCGCGGGTAGGTGAGCCGTTGATGCCGAGCTTGCGCTCCTTGGGCCCCACCTCGAAGCCGGGGTCGTCCCGGTGCACCACGAACGCGGAGATGCCGTTGGCGCCACGCTCCGGGTCGGTCGACGCCATCACCGTGTACCAGGTGGACTCCCCCGCGTTGGTGATCCAGGCCTTCGTGCCGTTCAGCACCCAGGAGTCGCCGTCGCGGCGGGCCCGGGTCCTCATCGACGCGGCGTCGGAACCCGCCTCCCGCTCGGACAGGGCGTAGCTGATCATCGCCTCGCCCGAGGCGATGGAGGGGAGCACCTGCTTCTTCAGGTCGTCGGATGCCGAGAGCAGGATCGGTGTGAGCCCCAGCCCGTTGACCGCGGGAATCAGCGACGACGACGCGCAGACGCGCGCCACCTCCTCGATCACGATGCAGCCCGCGAGCTCGTCGGCACCCTGGCCGCCGTACTCCTCGGGGATGGTGACGGCCTGGAACCCGGCCTTCACCAGCGCGGTGCGCGCCTCCACGGGGTAGCGACCCTTCTCGTCCACCTCGGCGGCGTGGGGGGCGATCTCCTTCTCCGCGAGCGCGCGCACCGCATCGCGCAGCGCCTCGTGCTCGTCGCTGAGCCGATACGTGTCGAATGCGGCATCCATGGAGGGAAGCGTAACGGCACTGCGTGCCATGATTCAAGGTGGTTGCTACCCTGCGTGCCATGACTGGGGCCACCCGCCGCGGCCGCTCCGCGCAGGGGCGCGCCGAGGTCCGTCGCGACCTCGTGGCGGCCGCCGTCACGCTCTTCCGGGAGCGCGGTTACGAGGACACGACGGTCGACGACATCGCCGCCGCCGCGGGGGTCGGGCGCCGCACCTTCTTCCGCTACTTCCGCAGCAAGGAGGACGCGGTCTCGCCCGACCACGAGACCGCGCTGGCCAGGGCGGCAGAGGTCTTCGAGACCGCGCACGCCACCGAGCCCGCCGCAGCGCTGGCCCTGCGCGCGGGCGAGACGGTGTTCGACATCTACACCGACGACCCGCACCTGTCGGTGGAGCGCTACCGGCTCACCCACGACGTGCCGGTGCTGCGCGACCGGGAGTCCGCGAGCATCGACCACTACCGGCGGCTGTTCACCCGGTACCTGCGTGGTCGCTTCGCCGACGATCCGGACGGCGACCTCCGCGCCGCGGTGATCGGCGCGGCGGTGGTGGCAGCGCACAACCTGGCACTGCGTGCCTGGCTCGCGGCCGGTGCTCCCGAGGACGGGATGGAGGCCTGCCGCCTGCGGTTCCGGCGGGTGGCCGAGATGCTGCCGGGAGAGCCTGCGCACACCAACGGCCTGCACGCGGTGACCCGGCGCCTGGAGCAGGCGGTCGTGCGCCTGGAGCGCACGACACCCCCCGCGCAGTAGCGTTTCCTCCTCGGTCGGTCACAGGGCCTCAGCCACGGGTGCCGCGGAGGCCCCCCTCCATCTCCGCGCTGGCGGCGTCCAGTGGCACGCCGGACGGGTCCCGCAGCACCAGGGTCGCGAGAATCGCCAGCACGAAGCACACACCCGCGAGCAACGTGGTGATCCTCAGGCCGTAGGCGCTCAGCACGAGCGGTGCGACGAAAGCGCCGAGGAACGCCCCCACCTTGCCGAGGCTGGAAGAGATCCCGTGGCCGGTGCTCCGCGCCGCCGTCGGGTAGCACTCCGCGCTCAACAGAATCAGGCCCGGATTCGGGCCGAATGCGGAACCGAACAGGGACAGCCCGAACACCACCGCGAATGGCGCCACCGTATCCGTCAGGCCCGGGATCGCGGCGATCAGCAGCATCGATGCCGCACACAGGCAGAGTCCGGAGATCTGCAACGTGGTTCGCCGCATACGGTCGATCACGGCGAGCCCGACCAGCGCACCGGTCACTCCGAAGCAGACCACCAGCAGGGCGTTGATCGCCACGTTCGTCACGTTGTCGGTGGCCGGTGAGATGCTCTTGATCAGCAGCGGCTGGCTCACCGAGTTGCCGTAGGACGCCACGTCGTAGAAGAACCAGCTCACCCCGGTGCCCACGAGTGTGAGGAGAAAGATCCTGTTCAGGAGCATGTCTCTCAATGAGAGCTTCACGCGAGCCGGGCGGGAGACCACACCGATCCCGCTTCGCTCTGAGAACGCGGAGAGATCGTCGGCCGCCCGCTCCCGGTCCCCCGCCACCCGCAACGTCCAGCGCGGCGATTCGGGCATGTGCCTGCGGTTCCAGAGCACGATGATCGACGGAACCGCGCCGAAGCCGAGGATAAGGCGCCACGCCAGATCGGATGGCGTGCCCGCCGCCAGGATGAGCAACGACACGAGATACGCCGTCATCTGCCCGAGGACGTAGAACGCGAACGACAGGCCTACCAACCTGCCTCGATTGAAGCGGTTCGCGTACTCCGTCATGATCACGCCGGACGCGGGGTAGTCGCCCCCGATGCCCAGGCCGAGGATGAACCGGGCGACCAGCAGCCACGTGAAGTTGGGTGAGACGGCGGAGAGCAGGGCGCCGACCACCATGATCGCTGCTTCGAGCCCGTAGATCCGGCGCCGGCCGAGCAGGTCGCCCAACCGTCCGAAGAGGAACGCGCCGATCGCGGTGGCCAGCAACGCGGAACTGCTGGCCACCGCCACCTGGCCCGCGTCGAGCCCGAACTGTGGTCTCACGAGCAACATCACCGTACCGATGACGTTGAGGTCGTACGCGTCGGTGAAGAAACCCGCACCCGCCGTGATCGCCGCCTTGAAATGGAACAGGCTCAATGGCGCATCGTCCAGCGCTTCCTCGATCGGGTCGGATATCACCGGCACCACCGTCCGGCCACGGTGGACTGATCGCAGCATCTGCAGCTCCATACTCCAGGCACAACTCGGCCGACGTCAACATTCCAAGAAGCTCTCCGACGGTAATGCTGACCCGGCGTGACACTCTGGTGAACTCCGGTAAAATTGCACCGACCGAAGCCCGGACAACTCCGTCCGGTTCCCCGGAGTGGCCGAGGCCATACTGTGGTGATGACTATCTATGCCAGAGGCTGCCGGTTGTGCCTACGGTAGATGCGATTTGCGGTGCAACTCCTCGCTCGTTTCCATGATTCGCCCCGATCAGCAGACTCGTCGGAAACTCGACAACAAGTAAGGACCGGACATGTCGCGCGTGCTATTTCTGGGAGACGTCGTCGGACCCGATGCAGTCGATTACGTCTGCGAGCGGGTTCCGACGCTCCGCCGGGAGCGCCGGGCGGATCTTGTCGTGGTCAACGCCGAGAATGCACTGCGCAGCGGGCCGCGGATCCGCACGGGTTTCGGTATGAGCCAGGACATCGTGCGACGGCTCTGCGAGTCCGGGGTGGATGTCATCACCAGCGGAAACCACGCGTGGGACGGCGAGGTCGCCGAGGTGGAACGGGTACTGGCGCATCCGCGCGTGCTTCGCCCGGCGAACATGCCCGTCGGCGTTCCCGGCAAGGGCTCGATCACGCTGGGTGTCCGGGACCACGCGATCACGGTGGTCAACATGATGAGCAGATCCGCCGTGGTGGAGGCCCAGCCGATGTTCCAGCGCTGGCTCGACCACCCGGGGCATGTCGGCCCGCTCTGGCCGGCCTGGGAGGCCGTCGATCGGCAGGGGGCCACCATCGTCGACCTCCACGGCCTGGTGATCAGCGAGAAGCAGGCGTTCGCCTATGCGGTGGACGGCCAGGCGGCCGCCGTGCTGGGCACCCACACCCACGAGGCCACCCACCATCTGCACCTGCTCCCCCGCGGCACGGCGCTGGTCACCGACGTGGGGATGACCGGACGGCTCGGCGGCGTCACCGGTATCGCCCCGGCGCATTGGGTGGCCACGTTGCGGGGCGAGGACGTCACGGATCTCCCGCCGTACGAGCTCGCCGACGGCCCGATGACCCTCGGCGCGGTCGTGGTGACGATCGACGGGAACCGGTCCACGGCGATCGAGCGGGTCAGCTGACCGTCCGGCATGTCCCGACCCGGTTCGTGGGGACGCCCCGCAGCCCTCGTGCCGAGCTCGTGAGGGACGTGGACGTGCGTGATCCCCGGGCCGCACCATCGGGTGCGCAAGCCGAGCTGGACGGGCTCGGGCCCGGGGATCACGGGTGACTGCCTGGAATTCGCCGGCACCACACCGGCTTCCACTTGGCCGTCGAAACGAGTCCTGTGGTGCTAGCGGACAGCCACCTCACGAGTCCTGTAGCTAATCAACGCTGGACCACCTCCTCTCACGTGTACTGCCACCCTACGTGCGGGAAGCGGCAGCGCGCCACGGGATTTTCGGCGTCCTCAGCCCTGCCCCGCGGCGGCCCGCAGGGCCGTGTCCTTGGCCAGGACGGACGCCGCCAGCTCGGCTTGAAACCGCTCCATCCGGGCCAGAAGTTCGGGGTCACCGGCCGCCAGGATCCGGACGGCGAGCAGGCCGGCGTTGCGTGCGCCGCCCACCGCGACGGTGGCCACCGGGACCCCGGCGGGCATCTGCACGATCGACAGCAGCGAGTCGAGCCCGTCGAGCTTCGCGAGCGGCACCGGCACGCCGATCACGGGCAGCGGGGTGGCCGCGGCGACCATCCCGGGCAGGTGCGCGGCCCCGCCGGCACCGGCGATCACCACGCGCAGCCCGCGGCCGGCCGCGGCGGTGGCGTAGTCGAGCATGCGCTGCGGGGTGCGGTGGGCGGAGTACACGCCCACCTCGTGCGGCACGTCGAACTCGGCGAGGGCCAGCGCAGCGGCCTCCATCACCGGCCAGTCCGAGTCGCTGCCCATGATCACGCCGACCAGTGGCTCAGGCATGCTGCACCTCCCGTTCGACCGTCCCCGTGTGGGGCGACCACCCGTCGGGCCACTCGGCGGTGGAGAGCCACGCCGCGGCCAGCGCGGCCCGGCGGCGCACGACGTCCATCTCGGCGCCCAGCGCCGTCACGTGGCCCACCTTGCGCGCCGGCCGCTCCTCCTTGCCGTACAGGTGCACCTTGACGTCGGGGAACCGCGCGAAGAGGTGGTGCAGCCGCTCGTCGGTGCTCATGGCGGGCGGCTGGGCGGCGCCGAGCACGTTGGCCATCACCACGGCGGGAGCGGTGGGCGTGGTCGTGCCGAGCGGGTAGTCGAGCACCGCACGCAGGTGCTGCTCGAACTGGGACGTGCGGGAGCCCTCGATCGTCCAGTGCCCGGAGTTGTGCGGGCGCATCGCGAGCTCGTTGACGACCAGCGCGCCGTCCGTGCGCTCGAACAGCTCGACGGCCAGCAGGCCGGTGACGTCGAGCTCCGCCGCGATGCGCAGGGCGAGCTCCTGCGCCGTGACGGCCACGTCCTCGTCCAGGCCGGGGGCCGGCGCCAGGACCTGGACGCACTGGCCCTGCTCCTGCACCGTCTCCACCACGGGCCACGCCGCCGCCTGGCCGTACGGCGAGCGCGCGACGAGCGCGGCCAGCTCGCGGCGCATCGGGACGGCCTCCTCGACCATCAGCGGCGTGCCGGCGGCCAGCAGTTCGGCGACCAGATCCTCGGCCGGGGCGTCGAGCATCCAGACGCCGCGGCCGTCGTACCCGCCGCGGACGGCCTTGAGCACCACGGGCCAGCCGTGCTCGGCGCCGAAACGCTCGACGTCGCTCGCGTCGCGGACCTCGGCGAACCGCGGCACGGCAGCACCGAGCCCGGCGAGCCTGCGCCGCATCACCAGCTTGTCCTGGGCGTGCAGCAGCGCGTCCGGGCGCGGGTGCACGGTGACACCCGCGGCGACGAGCGCGCGGAGGATCTCCTGCGGCACCTGCTCGTGGTCGAAGGTGACCACCGTGGCGCCGCGCGCGAACTGGCGCACCGCAGTCAGGTCGGCGGCGGCTCCGCTGTGCACGTCGGCACACACCAGCGCGGCGGGGTCGCCGGGGCGCTCGGCGAGCACCCGGAGCGACTGGCCGAGCGCGATGGCGGCCTGGTGGGTCATGCGGGCCAGCTGCCCGGCGCCGATCATGCCGACGACGGGAAGGGGGCGGGAAACGGACGGGTCCACGATGCGGGAAGCCTACCTGCGGGCGCCGCGCTCTCGGCGTCTGGCACGATCGAGCAGGTGCCTATGGTCGAGTCGGTGCTGGCAGCCATCCCGCAGCCCTACCGTGACGTCGCCGTCAAGCATCGCGAGCTCGTGAAGTTCGCCGTGGTCGGCGGCTCGACCTGGGTGATCGACACCGCGATCTTCCTGTTCCTCAAGAGCACCGTTCTCAGCGACAAGCCCATCACGGCGAAGATCATCTCCGTGCTGGTGGCCACGATCGTGTCCTATGTCCTGAACCGCGAGTGGTCCTTCCGCACCCGTGGAGGCCGGGACCGGCACCACGAGGCCGCGCTGTTCTTCATCATCAGCGGTGTGGGCGTGGTGGTCTACACGGCCCCGCTGGCGATATCGCGCTACGTGCTCGATCTCCAGGTGCCGGACGTGAGCCTCCTGACCCAGGAGATCGCCGACTTCGTCAGTGGCCAGATCATCGGGGTGCTCGCCGGCATGGCGTTCCGCTGGTGGGCGTTCCGGCGGTTCGTCTTCCCCGACGAGAACGCGCGCAGCAAGGTCCCCACGAGCTGAGCCCCCCGGGGGAGGGCCCCGGGGCGGTCAGCGCGGTGGTGAGGAGACCGGCAGCGGCGTGCCCACCACGGCGTCCGCCCGCGCCACCGGCAGGAAGATCGTGAACATCGGCGGCCGGGCCCGGGACAGCTCCAGCCGCCCGCCGTCGGCCTCGACGAGTGCCCGGGCCAGCGCGAGCCCGAGCCCGGTGGACGACCCCACCGAGACCCCGCGGTCGAAGACGTGGGGCACCAGCTCCTCCGGCACCCCCGCTCCGGCGTCGCTGACCTCGATGAGCAGGCTGTTCTCCGCCGCCCGTGCGCTGAGCGTGACGGTGCCGGCCCCGTGCTGGATCGCGTTCTCGACCAGCGCCCCGACCGCCTCCCGGATCCGGGCGGGCGTCACCCGCGCCAGCAACCCGGCGGGCACCCGCAGCTTCAGCGACCGCCCGGCGGCGCGCAGAGCCGGCCGCCACTCGTCCGCGACGGTGCTGAGCCCCTCCCGCAGGTCCTGCAGCTGCGCTCCGGCCGCCCGGGCCGCGCGGGCGGCCTCGAGCAGCTCGTCGAGCACGGCGGAGAGGCGCTCGGCCTGCTCCAGCGCGGCCAGTGCCTCCCGGCGCGCGCTCGGGTCGGGATGCTGGGTGAGCTCGTCGAGCCGTAGCTGCAGTGCGGTGAGCCGGCTGCGCAGCTGGTGAGACACATCACCGACGAGCGCGCGCTCGCGCTGCACGAGCTCCGCGAGCGCCGTGGCCGAGGTGTCGAGGACGTCGGACACCGCGTCCAGCTCGGGGATGCCGTGCCGCTCGGGTGCGGAGCGGAAGTCGCCGGCGCCCAGTCGGGCCGCGCGGTCGGCGACTCCGCGGAGCGGCTCGGCCAGCCGCCGGGCGGTGACGGTGGCCACCACCGCTCCGGTGGCGACCGAGAGCACCACCAGCAACGCGACGACGAGCGTGACCTGCACCTGTTCGGCACGCAGGACCAGGTGTGGCTCCTCGAGCGTGATCGAGCCACCTGGACCGAAGGGGATGGTCTCCGACACGGGGTTCGCCCCCACGTCGGGGCCGATCACGTGCGGCGGCTGACCGGCCTGCTGCAGCACGAGGCGACCGCCCGCCGGGATGGCCAGCTCGAGCGCCCGCATGTCGACGTTGGAGAAGTCGCCGTTGGCGCCGGTGAGGGTGGCGTCCAGCCGCCCGGCGACCCGTTCGAGGCTGGACGTCAGCTCGCCGCGGGTGAAGTCCTCGACGAGCCGCCAGGTGGTGATGGTGAGCGGCCCGCCGAGCACCAGCGCGGTGATCGCGACGACGAGCAAAGTGGACTGCAGGATGCGGCGACGCAACGCAGATACCGATCAGTCGTGGTTGAACCGGAAACCGACGCCGCGCACAGTAGCGATCCGGCGC
Source organism: Pseudonocardia xinjiangensis (assembly GCF_012911925.1). Taxonomy (GTDB): domain Bacteria; phylum Actinomycetota; class Actinomycetes; order Mycobacteriales; family Pseudonocardiaceae; genus Pseudonocardia; species Pseudonocardia xinjiangensis. The sequence continues at coordinate 25,541 of NZ_JAAXKY010000105.1, forward strand.
TCACCGCCGATCTTGCGGCGCAACCACGACATGTGCATGTCCAGGGTCTTGGAGGTCTTCATCTCCGGGTCGTTCCAGACCTCGCGGAGAATCTCCTCGCGGGTGACGACCTGGCCGGCGCGCAACAGCAGCACGCGCAGCAGCTCGAACTCCTTGTTGGCGAGGCCGATCTCGGCCCCGTCGACGAGCACCCGCCTCCCGGACAGCTCCATGCGTACGCCGCCCACCTCGACCGACTCCGGGGTGAGCCTGCGCAGCAGCGCCCGAACCCTCGCCAGCAGCTCGGCGAGCCGGAACGGCTTGCCGACGTAGTCGTCGGCCCCCGCGTCCAGCCCGACGACGAAGTCGACCTCGTCGGTGCGCGCGGTGAGCATGAGGACCGGCAGGTCAGGGGCGTCGAGCCGCACTCTGCGGCACACCTCCAACCCGTCCATCCCGGGTAGACCCAGATCGAGAACGAGCAGGTCGACCTGCCCGAGCCGCACCCGCTCCAGCGCGGCGGCGCCATCGACGGCGACGTCCACGTCGTAACCTTCGCGCTGCAGAGCGCGCGACAAAGGTTCCGCGATGGCGGCGTCGTCCTCAGCCAACAGGACGGTGGTCACAAGCCCAGTGTATGCACCTTCTGGTCGGGCGGTCCGACAATCGGGCCGCGGCACGCCCCGCGTCCCCGCTCACTCCGTCACCGGCGAGCTCACGACGGTCACCTGCCGGCCGTGTCGCGGGAGCGAACCTCGGCGTCACCGGCGGGTGAGGCAGGCTCTCCCGTTGTGGACAGCGATCTCGAGCTCGCCCTGCGTCTCGCCGACACCGCGGACGCCATCACCCTCGACCGGTTCCGCGCGGCCGACCTGCGGGTCACCCGCAAGCCGGACCGCACGCCGGTCACCGACGCGGACACCGCGGCCGAGGACGCCATCCGCCGCACCCTCGCAGCGGAACGTCCGGACGACGCCGTCCTCGGTGAGGAGGGTGGGGGTGGAGTGCCGGAGTCCGGCCGCGGCTGGGTGCTCGACCCGATCGACGGGACCAAGAACTTCTCGCGCGGCATGCCCGTCTGGGGCAGCCTGATCGCCCTCGCCGTGGACGGCGAGCCGGTCGTCGGGGTCGCGAGCGCGCCCGCACTGGGCCGGCGCTGGTGGGCAGCCCGCGGTGCCGGCGCGTGGACCACCGACGCCCCGGGCGCCCCGCCGCGCCGGATCAGCGTCTCCGGCGTCACGGACCTCGCCGACGCGTACGTCTCCACCACCGACATCACGACGTTCGCCGAGCTGGGACGCCGCGAGGACTACCTGCGCCTCGTCGACTCCTGCTGGGAGAGCCGCGCCTTCGGTGACTTCTGGCAGCACTGCCTCGTCGCCGAGGGCGTGCTCGACCTCGCCGTCGACGTCATCGCGAACACGTGGGACCTGGCCGCGCTGCTGCCGATCCTCGCCGAGGCGGGCGGCGCGCTCACCGACCTCGCCGGGGTGGCGACGCCCGCCGGTGGGGACGGGATCGCCTCGAACGGCAGGCTGCACGACGACGCGCTGGCGATCATCGGCAGGGAGAAGCGGAACCCGTGACCGAGCTCGCCTACGAGGACTTCACCCCGGGCCGGGTCTTCGACCTGGGGACGACGGTCGTGGACCGGGACGAGATGCTCGCGTTCTCCCGCCGGTTCGACCCCCAGCCGTTCCACGTCGACGAGGAGGCTGGGGCGGCGTCGATCTTCGGCCGCCTGGCGGCATCCGGCTGGTTCACCGCGGCGCTCTGGATGCGCGCCTACGCCGACGGCGTGCTGGCGCGCGCCACGTCCGTCGGCTCCCCCGGCGGCGACGAGATCCGCTGGCCGGCACCCGTCTTCGCGGGTGACGAGCTGCGGGCGACCATGGAGGTGCTGGAGGCGCGGCGCTCCCGCAGCCGCCCGGGGCTGGGGCTGGTGCGGCTGCGGGCGCTGCTGCACCGCGGCGACGAACTGGTTTACAGCAGCACGTTCACCGGGATGTTCGGCACGCGCGACGCGCAGTAGCCCCGCCCTCCTCGCC
>NZ_JAAXKY010000106.1 GCF_012911925.1 Pseudonocardia xinjiangensis
AACCGGGCCTGCGCTGGCTCGCCGGTGACCTGCACAGCCACACCGTGCACTCCGACGGCGCGCTGACCGTCGACGAGCTGGCCTGCCTCGCCGCCGCGAGCGGCCTCGACTTCCTGGCCGTCACCGACCACAACACGGTGAGCCACCACCCCGCGCTCCCCGCCGCGGGGCGCCGGGCCGGAGTGCTGCTGCTGCCCGGGCAGGAGGTCACCCGCGACACCGGGCACGCCAACGCCTTCGGCGACATCGGCTGGATCGACTTCCGCCGCCCCGCCGACGACTGGCTGGCCGAGACCGAGCGACGCGGCGGCCTGCTGTCGGTCAACCACCCGCTGGCGAACGACTGCGCGTGGCGGCACCCGATGGTCCGCAGACCGCGCTTCGCCGAGATCTGGCACTGGACCTGGCTCGACCGACGCTGGGGCGGCCCGCTGGCCTGGTGGCTGGCCTGGGACCCGGCCGTGCTCCCGCTCGGCGGCAGCGACTTCCACACCCCCGCCCAGGGCCGTCCGCTCGGGGTGCCGACCACCTGGGTGCAGTGCGCCGGGGACGACGTGCTCGCGGGCATCGACGCGGGCCGGATCGCGCTGAGCGCGGGGCGCGACGCGCCGGTGCTGCTGCGCGTGGGCGACGAGCTCGTGGTGCACGAGGGCGACGGCACATACCTCGTCGACCCGGACGGCGGACGCCGGGTCGTGCTCGGTGACCGCCGGTCGTTCCGGGGCCGCCCCGGGCCCCACCGGCTCGAGTCGGCCGACAACAGCGTGCTCGCCCTGGTCACCTGACCTGCGGCGAGTCGGAACACCTTCGAGTGAGAAATGCCGGGACGATGAGGACCCACAGGCCCCAGCAGTCCAAGCTGTCCCCCATGCAACGCACGTCACTGACCGTCACTGCTGTTCTTCTCAGCGCGATGGCCGGCGCGATCCTCCTCGGCGGCGCGCCGAACGCGGAGGCCTCGCACGACGTGCCCGGCAACCGCGGCTGGGACTCGGTGAGCAACCGCGGGTGGAGCCAGGACGTGCGCGACACGTCGGATCTGGCGGGCCACTAACCACGAGACCGGGGCGACACCCCGCCCCGTCGACCGCCGCCGCCCAACCTCCCCCCGGTGCGGCGGCGGTCGTTCGGTTCAGGAGCCGGTCCCGCGTTCCTGCGCCATCCGCCGGTACATCTCCGCGGCCGAGCGGGAGAACCCGTCCGGCACGCCCACGGCCGCCACCGTGTCGGCTGCCTCCTCCATCTCCCCCACCCAGCGCCACGCCTTCGGGCCGGCCTGGGCCTCCAGCTTGTCGAGCACAGCGGTGAGGTCCACCCCGTCGCGGGCCAGCAGGTCGCCCAGCGCGTCCTGCACGCCGTAGCCGCGGGCCGCGGCGGCGACCGCGAGCCAGACCGCGGGCATCGCCTTGCTCTGCATGGCGTAGCAGGCCTTGAGTGCGCTCGCCGTGCCCAGCTCGGTACCGAGGACGCGGGCCTCGAACGGCGACCCGCGCAGCAGGCCGGCCACCGCGCCGGCCGCCGCGCCGGAGAGCAGCAGCACGGTGTGGCCCGCCTCCCACGCCGGCGGCCCGATGACCGCACCGTCGACGACGTGCTCGGCACCCAGCACCGTGCCGACCCGCCGCACCGTGTCCGGGGAGACGGCGTTCGCGTCGACGTACACCGGCCGGTCCGGGCGGTCGCCCAGCGCCTCGGCCACCTGCTCGGCCACCTCGACGGCGGCGTGCGGCGGGCAGATCGAGACGATCACGTCCGAGCGCTGCGCCAGCGAGGCGAGGTCGGGCACACCGACGAGGTCGGCGAGCTCGGCGCGTTTCGAGGTGGCGTTGCTCCGGCCGGCAGCGGCCCAGATCACGGCACCGGCCGCAGGTTTGAGGGCCGACCCCAGCGCGGCGCCCATGGCGCCGGGGTGCAGCACGCCGATCACCGGGCGCGGCTTGAGCTCTGCGTCGTCGTCCACGTGACCATCATCGTCCCTGCGGACCGGCCGGGCGCCGGTGCGTCGCCGCTCAGCCCCCGGCGACGAGCCGCTCGAACCCGACGCGCAGGTCCAGCAGGAACGGGGCAACCCCCGGCACCACGTACGCGGCCAGGAGGAACGTCGCCACGGTGAGGGCGGGCGCCACCACCCAGGTCTCCACCACGCCGCCCGTCCGGAAGCGCAATGGGCGCGGGGTCCCCACCGGGTACCAGCTGCGCCGCCGGATCCGGATGGGCCACAGCAGCGGCGCACCGGACTCCGTGATCGCGTCACCGATCGAGTGCACCACCATGCCGAGCGCCACCGCGGTGCCGAGCCAGCCGGCCGTGCCGGCCGTGCCGCCGGGGACGAACTCCTCCACGGCGTAGGTCAGCCCCGCCGCGATCACCAGCGACGGGGGTCCGGGCACGAGCGCGTCGAGCCCCTTGATCGCGAGCGCGATGCAGACGAACAGCGTCCCGACCAGCACCGGGGTGCCCCACCGTGCCGAGGCGAGGTTGATGGCCAGCCCGAGCAGCACGGCGGCCACCACGGTGTGGGTCAGACCTCGGTGAGTGCCCTTGCCCGTGTCGCGCCGGCCCCGGGTCAGGTCGTAGACGAACCCGGACAGCGGCCGTACCGCGTTGCTGGCGAGCCAGGACGCGACGGAGAACCGCTTGGTGGCCATCGACGACGGATGGTCGAGGTCCGGGAGCAGCGCGGCGCCCGCGCACACGGTCGCGAAGGTCAGCACCGATCCTGCGCTCGAGTCGATCTCCACCCACTGCTGCGCGAAACCTGCGACGGCGAGGCCTGCGGCCGCGCCGGATGTTGCATGACTTACCCCGAGCACCGGACGACGTTAGCGATCTTGAGCCGCGCTCCGCAGGAGGCGCGCCGGGCGGCTTCCCGCGGGAGAGCGGTCAGCGGTTCCGCACGCCCAGCTCGCCGTACTGGCCGCCGCGCACCCGGTCCGGGGAGAAGACCTGCCCGAGCGCGGCCACGTCGTCGGCACTCAGCGCGACGGCCGTGGCCGCGGCGTTCTCCCGCACGTACCTCGCCCGTTTCGTGCCGGGGATGGGGGCGACGTCATGGGGCTGGGCGAGCAGCCACGCGAGAGCCACCTGTCCCGCTGTCACACCGCGAGCGTCGGCGAACCGCGTGAGCTCCTCGACCAGCGACAGGTTGTGCCGGAGGTTGTCGCCGGAGAACTTCGGCAGCGTGGAGCGGAAGTCGCCCGCGTCGAACCTGGTGTCGCTCCCGACATTGCCGGTCAGCGCCGCCCGGCCCAGCGGGCTGTAGGGCACCAGCGTGATGCCCAGTTCGCGGCACACCGGCAGGACCTCGGCCTCGATCCCGCGCTCCCAGAGCGAGTACTCGCTCTGCAGGGCTGAGATCGGCGCGACGGCGGCGGCCCGGCGCAGCGCGTCCGCGCCGATGTTGCTCAACCCGATCGCCTGCACCTTCCCGGCGGCGACGAGCTCGGCCATCGCGCCGACGGTCTCCTCGACGGGCACCGTCGGGTCCAGCCGGTGGCAGTAGTACAGGTCGACGTGGTCGGTCTGCAGCCGCGCCAGGCTGGCGTCGCACGCGGCCCGGACGTACTCCGGACGGCCGTCGAAGACCACCCCGCCGTCGGGCACGGGCCGCGCACCGAACTTCGTCGCGAGCACGACCTCGTCGCGGCGCCCGCGGACCGCCTCGCCGAGGAGCGTCTCGTTGTGCCCGAACCCGTTCCCCGTCGGCACGGAGCCTGCTGCCCCGTAGATGTCGGAGGTGTCGAAGAAGTTCACCGCCGAGTCGAGGGCGACCCTGATCGTCGCGATCGACTCCTGCCGGTCGGCGGTGCCGTAGAACTGCGACATCCCCATGCAGCCCAGGCCGATCGGCCTGATCCGGATCGTGCTGTGCCCCAGCGTGATCTGTGCTTCGTTCACGGGAGCCCACAGTATCGGTCCACTGGACCGCTAACAAGGGTCCAGTGGTCCGCTAGGGTGTCCCGTGAACCACGAGACATCAGGGGGTGCGCGGGTGCGCCATCCGCCGGAACCGCAGTTCCGACGCGCCAGGCGACCGGAGCAGCAGGACCAACGGCGCCACGCCATCCTCGCGGCGGCCGAGGCCATGCTCGCCGAGGTGCCCCTGGAGGACGTGGGCCTGCGCGAGCTCAGCCGCCGGCTCGCCATCCCGAAGAGCAACGTGGTCCGCTACTTCGGCACCCGCGAGGGCGTGCTGCTCGAACTGCTCCACCGCAGTCTCGCGAGCTGGCTCGACCAGCTCGATCGCGAGCTCGGCGCGGGCCCGTGCGGCATCGAGCGGCTGGTGGAGACCTGGGCCCGCACGCTGGCCGCGCACCCCCTGCTCTGCCGGCTGTGGAGCCAGCTGGCCACGGTGCTCGAGCGCAACGTCTCGGCCGACTCCGTCCACCGCTTCAAGCTCGCCGACCTGGAGCATCGACGCCGGCTGGCCCGGATGATCCACCGGTGCGTACCGGAACTCGACGAGGAGGCCTCCCTCTACGTCACGAGGATCGCGGTCGTCGCCGTGGCGGGCCTGTGGCCGTTCTGCACACCGACGCCCACCGTCGTCGAGGCCACCACCGATCCTCGGCTCGCCGACGCCAGGCTCGACTTCGCCGCGATGTACGCCGACATCCTCCGGATCACCATCACCGGGCTGCTCGCGCTCCCCCGTGACACTGCGGCCGGGTAGTCCCTCTCAGAGACCCAGCAGGTTCATGATCTCCTGCGCCCCCAGCGTGGGGGTGAGGCCGCCCGCGCGCACGTCACCCTCCAGCGCGGGGATCGCCGCGCGCACCTGCGGGTCGGCGTGCAGCCGGTCCATCAGCTGGTCGCGCACCATCGTCCACATCCACTGCACCTGCTGGTCGGCGCGCCGCCGGGCCAGCGCGCCGGACTCCTCGAGGGTGGCGCGGTGCTCCTCCACCGCCGCCCACACCTCGGCCATGCCGGTGCCGGACTGAGCGCTGCACGCCAGCACCTTCGGCTGCCAGGACGCGCCTGCCGGCGTGACGAGCCGCAGTGCGCCGGTCAGCTCACGGGCCGCCGCTGCGGCCTCCTTCTCGTGCGGGCCGTCGGCCTTGTTGACCGCGACGACGTCGGCGAGCTCCAGGATGCCCTTCTTGATCCCCTGCAGGGAGTCACCGGTGCGGGCCATCGTGAGGAGCAGGAACGTGTCGACCATCGCGGCCACGGCCACCTCGGACTGGCCGACGCCCACCGTCTCCACCAGCACGACGTCGTACCCGGCCGCCTCCATCAGGACGATCGTCTCCCGGGTGGCACGCGCCACGCCGCCGAGCGTCCCCGCGCTGGGCGAGGGCCGGATGAACGCGTTCTCGTCGACGGCCAGGGCGGCCATCCGCGTCTTGTCGCCCAGGATGGAGCCCTTGGTCCGGGTGGAGGACGGGTCGACGGCCAGCACCGCGACCCGGTGGCCCGCGCCGGTGAGCCGGGTGCCGAGCCGCTCGATGAACGTCGACTTCCCGACGCCGGGCACCCCGGTGATCCCCACCCGCCGGGAACCGGAGGTCACCGGCAGCTCCATGAGCAGCTGCTGCGCCGCCTGGCGGTGGTCGGGACGGTGCGACTCCACGAGGGTGATCGCACGCGCCAGCACGGCCCGTGACCCGCCGAGCACGCCCTTCACCAGCGCGGGCACATCGATCTCGCGGGCCACGGCCCTCCTCCCGAGCTCCGGCGACGACCTCAGCTGTGCGCGGCTGCGAGCTTCTGCAGCAGGTCCACCGCGGCCTCCGCGATCACCGTGCCCGGCCCGAACACCGCAGCGGCGCCGGCCTCCCGCAGGGCGGGGTAGTCGGCAGGCGGGATCACCCCGCCCACCACGACCATGATGTCGGCGCGGTCGAGCTTCGCCAGCTCGTCGCGCAGCTCGGGCACCAGCGTGAGGTGCCCCGCGGCGAGCGAGTTGACGCCGACGACGTGCACGTCGGCCTCCACCGCCTGCCGGGCCACCTCGCCCGGGGTCTGGAACAACGGGCCCACGTCGACGTCGAACCCGAGGTCGGCGAACGCCGTGGCGATCACCTTCTGGCCGCGGTCGTGCCCGTCCTGCCCCATCTTCGCGACGAGGATGCGCGGCTGGCGCCCCTCGTCGGCCGCGAACTCGGCCACCAGCTCGCGGGCCCGCTCGATCGCCGGGCTCGACCCGGCCTCCTCGGAGTACACACCGGAGATGATGCGGACCTGACCGGCGTGGCGCCCGAACACCTTCTCCAGCGCGTCGGAGATCTCCCCGACGGTGGCCTTGGCCCTCGCGGCGTTCACCGACAGGGCCAGCAGGTTCTGCTCGTCGCCGCGCGGCGAGCCCTCCGCGATCGCCGCGGCCGCGTTCGTCAGCGCCTGCAACGCTGCGTCGACCTCGCGCGAGTCACGTTCCTCGCGCAGCCGCCGCAGCTGCTCCAGCTGCTCGCGCCGGACCCCCGCGTTGTCGACCTTCAGGACCTCGACGTCCTCGTCCTGCCCGACCACGTACTTGTTCACGCCGATCACCGGCTGGCGGCCGGAGTCGATGCGCGCCTGCGTGCGCGCCGCGGCCTCCTCCACCCGCAGCTTGGGGATGCCGGCGTCGATCGCCTGCGCCATCCCGCCCGCCTTCTCCACCTCCTGGATGTGCGCCCACGCCCGCCGCGCCAGGTCGTAGGTGAGCCGCTCGACGTAGTAGCTGCCGCCCCACGGGTCGATGACCTTCGTGGTGCCCGACTCCTGCTGCAGCAGCAGCTGCGTGTTGCGGGCGATCCGCGCGGAGAAGTCGGTGGGCAGCGCGAGCGCCTCGTCCAGCGCGTTGGTGTGCAGGCTCTGGGTGTGGCCCTGCGTCGCGGCCATCGCCTCGATGCAGGTGCGGATCACGTTGTTGTAGACGTCCTGCGCCGTGAGCGACCACCCCGAGGTCTGGCAGTGGGTGCGCAGCGACAGCGACTTCTCGTTCTGCGGCGAGAACTGCTTCACGAGCTTCGCCCAGAGCAGGCGGGCGGCCCGCAGCTTGGCGACCTCCATGAAGAAGTTCATGCCGTTCGCCCAGAAGAACGACAGGCGCGGGGCGAACCGGTCGATCGACAGCCCCGCGTCGAGCCCGGCCCGCAGGTACTCCACGCCGTCGGCGAGGGTGTAGGCGAGCTCCAGGTCGTTGGTCGCCCCCGCCTCCTGGATGTGGTAGCCCGAGATGGAGATCGAGTTGAACCGCGGCATCTCCCGCGAGGTGAACGAGAAGATGTCGGAGATGATCTGCATCGACGGCTGCGGCGGGTAGATGTAGGTGTTGCGGACCATGAACTCCTTGAGGATGTCGTTCTGGATGGTCCCCGTCAGCTTGTCGTGCGGGACGCCCTGCTCCTCCGCCGCCACGATGTAGAGGGCGAGCACCGGCAGCACGGCGCCGTTCATCGTCATCGACACCGACATGTCGCCGAGCGGGATGCCCTCGAACAACCTGCGCATGTCGTAGATGGAGTCGATCGCCACGCCCGCCATCCCGACGTCGCCCGCCACGCGTGGGTGGTCGGAGTCGTAGCCGCGGTGGGTGGCCAGGTCGAACGCGATCGACAGCCCCTTCTGCCCGGCGGCGAGGTTGCGCCGGTAGAACGCGTTCGACTCGGTGGCGGTGGAGAACCCGGCGTACTGCCGGATCGTCCACGGCTGGGTCGTGTACATCGTCGGGTACGGGCCGCGCAGATACGGTGCGATGCCCGGGTAGGTGGCGAGGAAGTCCACGTCGGCAAGGTCCGCCACCGTGTACAGCGGCTTCACCGCGATGCCCTCCGGCGCGTCCCAGGCCGGCACGTCGCCGTCCCAGTCCGCGGCGGGCGTCGCGTCGCTCTCCAGGGGGACCTGGGTGAAGTCGGGAAGGTTCATCGCACGTCCTCCTGAGCCGCATAAACGGACTCGATCACGTCGAGCGCATCGACGCCGGCGTGCAGCGTGCCGTCGACGCCGGGGACCCCGGTCCTCCCGGCGAGGAGCACCTGCCGGGCGCCCGCCTCACGCAGCGCCACCACCGTCTCCGCGCCGCGCTCGCCGTAGACCGCGTCGGTGGAGCAGAGCACCGCCACCGGGATGCCGGACGCGATGAATGCGGCGGCCACCTCGTCGGCGGTCTCGGTGGACCCGGCCTCCACGACCTCGATCCCCCCGGCCTGCAGCAGGTTGCGGGCGAAGCCGGCCCGGGTGGTGTAAGCCGCCAACGGCCCGAGTGTGGCGAGGAACGCGCGCGGGCGGGAGCCGGTGGCCGCGAGCCGCGCGTCGGACCGGTCCCGGTAGGCCTCATAGGGCTGGGCCGGGCGGAACCACGGCAGGCCGCCGCCCGGCTGCTCGGGCAGCGGACGGCGCCGCACCGGCTTCTCGGCCGGATCGGCGAACTCGCTCACCCCGGTGACGGGAGCCCGGCGCGTGGCGACGTCGGCCAGCCGGCGCCCGCGGACCACGGCGACCTGCTCCGCGACGAACCCGGAGTCGAGCGCGGCGAGCGCCCCGCCCTCGGCCTCGAGGTCCTGGAAGAACGCCCAGGCCGCCCTCGCCAGCTCGGCGGTCAGGGACTCGACGTACCAGGAGCCACCGGCGGGGTCGATCACCCTGGCCAGGTGCGCCTCCTCCACGAGCAGCGCCTGGGTGTTGCGTGCGATCCGCCGGGAGAACGGCTCGGGGGCGCCGAGCGCGGCGTCGAACGGCACCACCGTGACGGCGTCGGCGCCGCCCACGCCGGCCGCGAAGCCGGCGACGGTGCCGCGCAGCAGGTTCCCGTACGGGTCGCGCCGGGTGAGCATCGTGGGCGAGCCGACCGCGTGCTGCCGCTGCGGCTGCGGCGAGCCGCAGACCTCCGTGACGCGCGCCCAGAGGCGCCGCGCGGCGCGCAGCTTCGCGATGGTCGGGAACTGCTCCGCGGTGGCGGCGTAGCGGAACTCCAGCAGCCGCGCCGCGGTGGGCAGGTCGAGCCCGGCGCCGACCCCGTCGGCCCCGGCGGCGGTGAGCACCCGCAGGTACTCCAGGCCCGCCGCGAGCGACCAGCCCAGCTCCTGCGCGTCGGACGCGCCGGCACCGTGCACGGGCAGCGCGTCCACCACGATCGCGCGGACCTGGGGGAACTCCGCGGCGACGTGCCGGGCGAGCGGCACCACCGTGGCGACGTCCGGGCCGTCCCCGGTGCGTGCGCGGCGCCCGACGGGGTCGAGGCCGAGCGTGCCGAGCAGCTCGGCCGGCCCGACCCCCTGCTCGGCGGCGAACGCGAGGAACACGTGCGCGGCGTCGGTCTCCGCGTCGGCGGGAGCGGCCGCGGCGTCGAGGACCACGGGAGCGAGATCGAGACGCACGTCGGCGAGCACGGCCGGCAGGTCCGCGACCGCACTGCCCCCCTCGCCCAGGGCGAGCCAGATCGACCGCACGCCGTTCTCCAGATCGGCCTGCACCGCCTCGCGAGCGAGCCGCGCGTCGGGCTCGGCGACGCGCTGGCGGACGTCCCACCCGTCCGGGGCCGCGCCGTTCCTGCCCGACCCTCGGACGAACGGCGCCGCGCCCGGCACGCCGATGTCGGCCGCGGGCGCGTCCTCGGCGGTGTAGAGCGGCAGCACGCGGATGCCGTCGGGACTGCGCCGGGTGAGCCTCTCGACGCCGGCCCCCGGCGAGGCGGCACCGCTGCCGGGCACCGCGGCGAGCAGGCCGGCCTTGCCCACGACCTGGTCCACGAGGCGCACCCACGCGTCCCGCGGGGCGGCGGGAAACTCCCCCGCCAGCACCAGGTCCTCCGGCTCGGCCGGTGCGTCGGCGGCCAGCGCCCCGCTGTCGACCTTCGCCGTGTTCATCGGTCCGCCGCGCTCGTCGCCGGCTCAGCCTCGATCGGCCCCGCCTCGATCACCACTGCGATGAGCAGTACCGCCATGATCACCACTGCGACTCCTCCGCCGCCCCGCGGCCACCGCGCCGTGCACGGGCCAGGTCGGCAGGAGTCTAGTGCGGAGGCGGCGCTGAGCCCGCCCCGAGCGCGTGACGCGGGACACCGGACCAGGTCAGGCCAGGACGATGGAGGTGCCCTCCACCGTGATGTTCTTCGCCGGCAGCGGGGACGCGGCCGGCCCACGCACCACCGAGCCGTCCGCGACCGCGAAGCGGCTCCCGTGGCACGGGCAGTCGATCGTGCCGTCGGCCACCTGCGACACCGTGCAGCCCTGGTGGGTACAGATCGCGGAGAACGCCTTGAACTCGCCTGCCGTCGGCTGGGTCACCACGACCTGCTGGTCGGCGAAGATGGTGCCGCCGCCGACCGGGACGTCCGAGGTGCTGGTGAGCGCCGTGCCGGTGGCACCCCCCGACGGGGCTGCTCCCGACGGGGCCGCGCCCGGCGCGCCGGTGGGTGCCGGAGCCGGCGCAGGCGCAGGCGCGCCGCCCGAGCCGTAGCTGCTGCAGGCGGCCAGCGCGGCGACGCAGGCAGCGCTGCAGCCACCGACGACGACCGCGCGCCGGGAGAGGGCCGGGGTGGTCAGGTTCGCGTGCACGAGCATCTCCTCAGAAGGTCAGCCCCGATGTGGTGAAGAACCACACCGAGGAGGTCAGCCAGAGGGCGGTCATGGCCGTGAAGACCATCCCTCCGAGCAACGGCAGGCTCCATCGTGGGACGTGTGACCTTTGTAGGAGCAACATCTTCGTGACGAAGGTCCCGTAGAAGAAGCACCCGAAGAGCGAATGCAGAAGCGTGCGCATCGAGCCCGTCTGGAACCCCAGAGCGTAGAGGCAGTGCACCGCGACCGGCACGGTGACCAGCACCGCCACCCGTCCTGACCAGCGGTGCAGGGCCGCGACCCAGGGTCCGGGCGCAATGCTGCGGATCCGCCCGTACATCACCATCGCCGAGCCGAGCTGCACCAGTACCAGCAGGAACGCCACGGTGGCGAGCCAGGACTTCACCGCGAGGCCGCTGGAGAAACCGGCCAGGTTGATCGCGAAGAAGGTGGGCTCGTGCACCCGGCCGTACACGCCGAGCCCGACGGCGACCAGCGAGCCGACGGCGCCGCACACCAGGACCCCTCCGGGGCCGGGGCGCCGGCGGGCCGCATGCGAGGCGGGCATCGTTGCGCTCATCGCTCACCCTCGCTGCGCTCGGCCGGCCCATCGGGAGACGTCACAGCGCGCAGGCGCTGTGACACTGACTCGCTCGCACGCTCGCTCATCGCCGGATCACCGCGGAGCCGCCGTCGAGCGACGTCACCTCGACGGGCACCCCGTCGAGCACGACGGCACCCGGCCGGGCGGGGTCGAGCACGGGCGCGGGTCGCCGCTCCCCCGCCGCGGACGCCACGCCGGTCACCTCGCCGTCGCCGGTGACGACCCACCCGACGCGGGTGGCCACGCCGCGGACGTCGGCCCGTCCCTCGTAGAGCCCTGCGGGTGCCGCGACGCCCTCGGCCTCGAACGACCACTCCTGCCCGCCCGCGGTCACGGTGCCCGCCGACGAGGCCTCGTTCGCGGTGCCGGTGATCGTCGTCGCGCCGTCCTTGCTCGTGAGCGACAGCTGGTCGCCCGACAGGACGCCTTCGAGCCAGGCCTCCGTCGCGGCGCCGTCGCACACGTACCCGACCGCGCGGCCGTCCTTCACCGCGATGGCCACCGACAGCTCCCGGCCCGAGGTCCAGCCCGCGTAGGCCTTCTCGGCGACCGCCGGGGCCGCAGCGGCGTCGGACCCGGCCTTCGGGGCGGCCTCGGGCGCGGCCGACGGTGCGAGCCGGCCAAGGTCGACGACGGTGGACGGCGCGGTGTCCCCCGCCGTCGGGTCGACCAGTGCGGCCGTTGACGTCTCTGTGGCGGCCCTCTGGCTCATCGTGTTGGCGACGAGGAATCCGGCGCCGAGTGCGACGACCGCGGCCAGCGTCACCAGGGGCGCGTAGCTCTTCATGTTCTCCCCGTGAGGGTCGGAGCCCGGCCTGCTGCCGGACCATGGTCACTCTGCACACGGCACGCGGACCGAAACGGTTCAATCGGATATTTTGCGTAACCACTGACAAGGGCGCACTGAACCTCCCGCGTCTGCGACACGTGCCATCAGTAGGTGCGGCTCCATCAGGTGCCGCATCCGTCCGCCGTCCCAGGGAGCCGGGAACATGCCCGACGTACGACCTCGCGCACGTGACGAGGCCTTGGTGCATGCCGTCTACCAGGAACACGGGCGTGCGCTGCTCGCCTACGCCACCCGGCTCACCGGCGACCGCGGCGCCGCCGAGGACGTCGTGCAGGAGACGCTGATCCGGGTCTGGCGCCACCCCGAGGTGGTGGCCAACGGCCGGGGATCCACGCGTGGGTGGCTGCTGACGGTGGCGCGCAACATCGTCACCGACCGGATCCGGGCCAGAGCGGCCCGGCCACCGGAGGTGCCGGAGAGTCCGGACACCCCGCCGATCCAGCGTGACCACGCCGACCGCGTCGCCACGTCCGTCACCGTGCTGGCCGCTCTCGAGGAGCTCTCCGAGGACCACCGCGGCGTGCTAGACCAGATCTACTTCCAGGGGCGCAGCCTCGGGGAGGCGGCCACTGCGCTCGGCATCCCGGCGGGCACGGTCAAGTCGCGGTCCTACTACGCGCTCCGGGCTCTCCGGGAGCGTCTCACCACCCGGGACACGGCAGGGGACGAGGTGCCGGCATGACCCACGCCTACAGACCGCACGACCGTGAGGAGCTGGGGGCTTACGTCCTCGGTCTCCTCACCCCCGAACAGGCGCACGCGGTGGAGGAGCACCTGGCCTCGTGCCGCGAGTGCCGTCACGAGTGGGAGGAGCTGCGCGAGATGACCGACCTGCTCGACGAGGTACCGCCGGAGGTGTTCCTCGACGGGCCGCCCGACGGCGACCTGGTGCTGCAACGCACCTTGCGCCAGATTCGGTCCGAGGTCGGTTCGCAACGACGTCGCAAGCGGCTGTCGCTCGTGGCCGCGAGCGTCGTCGGCATGGCCGTCGTGCTCGGCGGGGGGGTCGCGCTCGGCCGGACCACCGCCGGCCCCCCGACGGTGATCGCCGCACCTGCCCCGGCCGAGGTACCCACCGATGCGCAGGTGCTCACGGGCACCGGGCCCGACGGGGTGGTGATGACGGCGATGCTGACCCCCGCCACGGGATGGGTGCGCGTCAGCGCCACGGTGCAGGGGATCCCGGCGGGTGAGCGCTGCCGCCTGGTGGTGGTGGCCCGCGACGGCAGCCGCCAGGTGGCCGGGAGCTGGCTCGTGCCTCCGACGGGCTGGAAGGAGGGCGTGACCCTCCACGGCTCCGCGATCATCGCGCCCGACCAGGTGGCGTCGGTGATGGTGGAGAACGAGGCGGGGCGCCAGTTCGCCCATCTGCAGACCGCCTGACCCGTACCGACCGGCAGCGGCCCGACAGGGCAAAAAGGAGATCAGGAACACCTCTCCGCAGCGCCGTTTTCTACGTACTGTAGAACTACTACAGTACGTAGAAGTTCGGCGAGCGGAGGCTGCGCGTGGACGCCCTGGACCTGGCCCGCTGGCAGTTCGGGATCACGACGATCTATCACTTCCTGTTCGTGCCACTGACGATCGGCCTCTCGGTCGTCGTGGCCGTCCTCCAGACGGCCTGGCACCGCACCGGGAACACCGAGTACCTGCGCGCCACGAAGTTCTTCGGCAAGCTCTTCCTGATCAACTTCGCCATGGGCGTGGTCACCGGCATCGTCCAGGAGTTCCAGTTCGGAATGAACTGGAGCGCCTACTCCACCTTCGTCGGGGACGTCTTCGGCGCCCCGCTGGCGCTGGAGGCGCTGCTGGCGTTCTTCCTGGAGTCCACGTTCCTGGGACTGTGGATCTTCGGATGGGACCGGCTGTCGCGCCGGGTGCACCTGGCGACGATCTGGGCGGCCGCGATCGGCTCCAACCTGTCGGCCTACTTCATCCTCGCCGCCAACGCCTGGATGCGGCACCCGGTCGGGTTCGCCGTCGACCCGGCCACCAAGAGGGCGCACCTCACCGACATCGGGGCCGTGCTCACCAACTCCCAGGCCTGGTCGACCTACCTGCACGTCGTCTCCGCCTCGTTCGTCGTGGCCGGCCTGTTCGTGGTGGCGGTGAGCGCCTACAAGCTCCTGCACCGCGACACGGCCCCCCACGCGAGCGAGCCCGGGATGTTCCGCCGGACCCTGCGCGCCGGGCTGCTCACCACCGTGATCGCCGGGGCCGTCGTCGTCTACTCCGGCGACCACCAGGCCAAGCTGGCGGCGCAGTACGAGCCGATGAAGCTCGCCTCCGCCGAGGCGCTGTGGAACACCGAGGACGCCGCGGGGTTCTCGCTCTTCGCCGTCGGCGACCACTCGCTGGGCGAGGTCGGCATGGGACAGAACATCATCGACGTGCAGGTGCCCTACGTCCTGAGCTTCCTCGCCACCGGCTCCCCCGCAGGCGAGGTCCAGGGCATCAACGACCTGCAGCAGCACTACCAGCAGCAGTTCGGCCCGGGTGACTACACGCCGAACATCCCGGTGATCTACTGGTCGTTCCGCCTGATGATGGGCCTCGGCATGGCCGGTGTGGGGATCGGCGTCCTCGGGCTGTGGCTCACCCGCCGCGGTGCCCTGCCCGAGCAGCGCTGGATGTACCGCGTGGCGATGGCGGCCCTGCCCGCCGCGATGGTGGGCAACATCTTCGGCTGGGTGCTCACCGAGATGGGCCGCCAGCCCTGGACGGTGGTCGGCGAGCTGCTCACGGCCGCCAGCGTCTCGCCGGGGGTGAGCCTGGGCGAGGTGGCGTTCTCGCTGTCCGCCTTCACCGCGCTCTACGGGACGCTCGCGGTGGTCGAGGCCCGGCTCATGTGGCGCTACCTGAAGGCCGGTCCCGGCCACGTCATG
The DNA here is from genome assembly GCF_012911925.1 of Pseudonocardia xinjiangensis. Taxonomy (GTDB): domain Bacteria; phylum Actinomycetota; class Actinomycetes; order Mycobacteriales; family Pseudonocardiaceae; genus Pseudonocardia; species Pseudonocardia xinjiangensis. The sequence goes on from NZ_JAAXKY010000106.1 coordinate 14,824, forward strand.
CCCTACCCGGGCGAGGGCGAGCGCGAGCCCGACGCCATTCCGGCGTTCACCTACTAGCAAGCGACGAGGAGAGTCATGGATCTCCCGACCATCTGGTTCGTCGCCATCGCGGTGCTCTGGACCGGCTACTTCGTGCTCGAGGGCTTCGACTTCGGCGTCGGGATGCTGCTTCCCGTGCTCAGCAGGGGCACCGACCCCGCCGAGCGGGAGGCCGACCGGCGCGTGGTCATCAACGCGATCGGCCCGGTCTGGGACGGCAACGAGGTCTGGCTGATCACCGCGGTCGGCGCCATGTTCGCGGCGTTCCCGGTCTGGTACGCCGCCACGCTGAGCGGGTTCTACCTCCCGCTGCTGCTGATCATCCTGGCCCTCATCGGCCGCGGCGTGGCGTTCGAGTACCGCGGGAAGGTGGACGACGCGCGCTGGCGCGCCCGCTGGGACGCCGCGATCATCGCGGGCAGCGCCGTGCCCGCGTTCCTGTGGGGCGTCGTGTTCGCCAACATCGTCCGCGGCGTCGAGCTCGGGCCCGACGGCGTGGTGACCTCGCGGCTGGTCGACCTGCTGAGCCCGTACGCGCTGCTCGGCGGGCTCACCACCCTGACGCTGTTCGTGCTGCACGGCGCGGTGTTCCTCGCGCTCAAGACCGACGGCCCGGTCCGCCACCGCGCCGGCGTCACGGCGCGCACGGCAGGCCCCGTCGCGCTGGTGGCCCTGACCGGGTTCCTGCTGTGGACCGGCACCGCGCACGGCGTGCCGGCGGTGCCGGCCGTCGTCACGGTCGCCGCCGTGCTCGCCGGGGTCGTCCTCGCGCTGCGCCGCCGGGAGGGCTGGGCGTTCACGGCCACGGCCGTCGGTGTCGCGGCGTTCACGGCCACGCTGTTCGGCTCGCTCTTCCCGGCCGTGCTCCCGTCGCTCGTCAGCCCGGCGTTCGACCTCACGATCGCGAACGCCGCGTCGGGGCCCTACACGCTGGGGGTGCTGAGCTGGATCGGCGCGGTGTTCCTGCCCGTGGTGATCGCCTACCAGTCGTGGAGCTACTGGGTGTTCCGGCGCCGGGTGACCAGGGCGCACGTCGCATGAGACCCCTCGACCCCCGGCTGGTCCGCACCACCCGCGCGGTGCGCGTGCACCTGGCGGTCACGGTCACCTGCGGCGCCGCCGCCACGGGGCTGATCCTGCTGCAGGCCTGGCTGGTGGCCCACGCCGTGGCCGGAGCGGGCGCGGGGATCGGCGCGCAGGCGCTCGCGGGCACCGTCGGCGCCGTCGCGCTCGTGGCGCTGGTCCGCGCGGCCCTGTCCGCGGGCGCGGAGACGATGGCCCTGCGCAGCGCGGCTGTGGTGAAGTCCGACCTGCGCAGGCGCCTCGTCCGGCACGTCGCGGGCGGCGACCCCGCGACGGCCGACGGGGGCGAGCTCGTCACGCTCGCCACGCGGGGCCTGGACGCCCTCGACGACTACGTCGCCCGCTACCTGCCCCAGCTCGTGCTGGCCGTGCTCGTGCCGGCGGCCGTCCTCGTCGTGGTGGTGCGGGCCGACTGGCTCTCCGCGCTGGTGATCGCGCTGACCCTGCCGCTGATCCCGCTGTTCATGGCGCTCGTGGGCTGGCACACCCAAGCCCGCACGCGCCGGCAGTGGCGGCTGCTGGAGCGGCTCGGCGGCCACTTCCTCGACGTCGTCGAGGGCCTGCCGACGCTGGCGCTGTTCCGCCGGGCGAAGTCCGAGGCCGCGCTGATCCGGCGCGTCACCGAGGAGCACCGCACCGCGACGATGGGGACGCTGCGAGTGGCGTTCCTGTCGGCCTTCGTGCTCGAACTGCTCGCCACGCTCGCCGTGGCACTCGTCGCCGTGGAGGTCGGGCTGCGGCTGCTCTACGGCCACCTCGACCTGGAGACCGCCCTGCTCGTGCTGATCCTCGCGCCGGAGGCCTACCTGCCGCTGCGCGAGGTGGGCGCGCGCTTCCACGCCAGCACCGAGGGACTGGCCGCCGCCGAGCAGGTCTTCGCGGCGCTGGAGCGCCCCCGGACCGGGGCGACTCACACCCCCGAACCGGGCGACTCGCGGGTACTTCCCGCGAGTCGCCCGGTTCCCGCGCGCGAGTCGCCCGGAACTGCGGCACGGCCCGGGCCCGCTCCCGAGATCCGCTTCCACGACGTCGGTTTCGTCCATCCCGGACGGTCGGAGCCCGCACTGGCCGGAGTGGACCTGACCCTGCGGCCGGGTGCCACCGTGCTCGTCACGGGGCGCAGCGGGGCGGGCAAGACGAGCCTGCTGTCGCTGCTGCTGCGGTTCACCGAGCCGTCCGCGGGGCGGATCACGGTCGGCGCACCGGGCGAGGAGCCCGTCGACCTGCGGGACGTGCCCGCGCAGGAGTGGCGGCGCCGGATCGCGTGGGTGCCGCAGCGGCCCTACCTGTTCGACGCGTCGGTGGCCGACAACATCCGCCTCGGCGCCCCCGAGGCCTCCGACGCCGCCGTGCGCCGGGCCGCCCGGCTGGCCGAGGCCGAGGAGCTGATCGCCGCCCTCCCCGACGGCTACGCGACCCGGCTCGGCGAGCGCGGCAGCAGGCTGTCGGCCGGTCAGGGCCAGCGCATCGCACTGGCCAGGGCGTTCCTGCGCCAGGAGACCGCGCAGGAGGGCGACGCCGCCGTGGCCCCGATCGTGCTGCTCGACGAACCGACCGCTCACCTCGACCCGGAGAACGCTGCGGCCGTGCGCGCGGGCGTGGCCCGGTTGCTCAGCGGGCACACGGGCGTGATCGTCGCCCACGACGCGGGCTGGGCGGACCTCGCCGACGAGGTGGTCCACCTGGACGCCGGACGGATCGCCGCACCGGTGGGAACAGCACTGCCGGCGGGAGCGGCCCGATGACACGCACGCGGGGACCGCTGACCCGCATGATCGCGCTGGCCCGCCCCCGGGGATCCCGGTTCGCGCTCGGCGTGCTGGCCGGCGCGACGGCCACCGCGGCCGGGGTGGGTCTGCTCGTCGTGGCGGCCTGGCTCATCGCCACCGCGGCGACCCACCCGCCGATCACCGCGCTGAGCGTGGCCGTGGTCGCCACCCGCGCGCTCGGCGTCACCCGGGGGCTCGCCCGCTACCTCGAGCGCCTGGTCACCCACGACGCCGCGCTGCGGACACTCGCCGACGTGCGGGTACGCGTGTACGCGCGCCTCGCGCGCACCGAGCCGATCCACCGCTTCCGGACCGGCGACCTGGTGACACGCCTGGTCAGCGACACCGACGCGACGCAGGACCTGCTCGTCCGCGGCCTCACCCCGCCGCTGGCCGCGCTCGTCACCGGGGCAGGTGTCGTCACCGTTGCCACGGCGCTGCTGGTGCCCGGCGGCGTGCTGCTCGCGGCCGGGCTGGTCCTGGCCGGGCTGGCCGTCCCGCTGGTCGCGGCGGCGGCAGGACGCGAACCGGGCCGCCGCCGCGCCGCCGCCAGGGCGGCGCTGTCCACCGCGGTGGTCGACGTGGTGCACGGCGCTCCCGACCTCGTCGTCTACGGGGCGATGCCCGCCGCGCTGGCCCGCGTCGAGGAGGCCGGCGCCGAGCTCACCCGCGTGGAGCGGCGCGACGCCGGACTGCTCGGGCTGGGGGCGGGCGCGTCGGCGCTCATCGCCGGGCTGACGCTCTGGGGCACGCTGCTGCTGGGCGTCGGCGCCGTCGGGAGCGGCACGCTCGGGGCGGTACCGCTGGCCGTCCTGGTGCTCACGGCGCTCGCCGCGTTCGAGATCGTCGCCCCGTTGCCCGGGGCGGCGGCCCGGCTGGGCGCCGTACGGGCGGCGGGCGTCCGGCTGTTCGACGTTCTCGACACGCCACCCGCGGTCGAGGTCCGTCCGGCGCGGCCGGTCCTCCCGGAACGCGGCCTGCGTATCTCCGGGCTGCGCGTCCGCTACGGGCCGGCGGAGCCGTGGGCGCTCGACGGGGTCGACCTCGACGTCCCCCCGGGACGGCGCATCGCCGTGCTGGGCCCGAGCGGGGCGGGCAAGAGCACCCTCGCCGACGTGCTGTTCCGCTTCCGCGACCCGGACGAGGGCACCGTCCTCCTCGACGGGGTCGACATCACCACCCAGGAGCCGGACACCGTGCGGGCCCGCGTGAGCGGGGTGCCGCAGGACCCGCACGTCTTCGCCAGCACCGTCCGGGAGAACCTGCGGCTCGCCCGGCCCGACGCGTCGGACCCGGAACTGTGGGACGTGCTGGAACGCGTCCGGCTCGCCTCCGACGTCCACGCCGCAGGCGGCCTCGACACCGAGGTCGGCACGCACGGCACCCGGCTCTCGGGCGGCATGCGGCAGCGGCTCGCGCTGGCCCGCGCGCTGCTCGTCGAACCGGACCTGCTCGTCCTCGACGAGCCCACCGCCCACCTCGACCCGGAGACGCGCGATGCGGTGCTCGACGACCTCCTCGCCGCGACCACCGGACACACCATGATCTTGATCACGCACGACCTGAGCAGGCTCGACCGGTTCGACCAGATCGTCGTAATGGTCGGCGGCCGGGTCGTCCGGCGCGGAGCACCTGAGCAGCTCAGCGCCCTACCGGGTGGATATCACGCCGGCCTCCCCTCTCAGTCCGGCCACAGCGGCGGTCCGGCACTCTGCAGTCGATAGGGTCGGAACTCCTCCCCAACTCGCTGACCCCCGGATGAGGTTCGTCGTGCGTCGTGCCCACCTCGCCGCCGTTCTGGTGGCGCTCACCCTGGCGTTGGTCGCCTGCTCATCCGGTGCGGTCGCGCCGACGGGGCCGGTGAACCTGTCACAGGAGACGCTGAAGGCGATCGGGCTCGGTGCCGACTGGAACTGGAAGAAGCAGGCCGCCCCGCTCCAGCTGGGCGTGACGCACACGCAGGAGAGCCTCGACCCCGAGGAGCCCGCACAGGCGCGCGACCGCGGCGTCGCCGTGCTGAAGAACAACGGCGCCATCTGGCAGAACGTCCACCTGATGGGCTTCGGCACGCTCAACCCGGAGCCCGCACCCGGCCAGTACGACTGGTCCACCCTCGACCAGCGCATGAAGCTCGTGAAGGACACCGGCGGGCGCACGGTGCTCACGTTGTGCTGCTCGCCGGACTGGATGAAGGGCGGCGCCCCGGGCGAGACGGACTGGTCCCAGCTGGAGACGGCCCCCGAGCCCGCCCACTTCGACGACTTCGCGGCGCTGGCGGCCCAGGCGGTGCAGCGCTACCCGCAGATCGAGCGGGTGCTCGTGTGGAACGAGCTCAAGGGCTTCTACAACAGCGCACTGAACCGCTGGGACTACGAGGGCTACACCGAGCTCTACAACAAGGTCTACACGGCGGTGAAGGCGGTGCGGCCCGACGTGCAGGTGGGCGGGCCCTACGTCGTGATGACCAGCCTCGACCCCGGGTCGCCCGACTCCTCGGACGTGCGGGGCCCGTGGGGCGTGGCCGATCAGCGCGCCCTCGACGTGGTGGACTACTGGCTGGCCAACAACGTGGGCGCCGACTTCATCGCGGTGGACGGCGGCACGGCCACCCGCAACGACACGGTCGCGGCACCGGCGGACGCCGCCGCGCGCAAGTTCGCCGACCTGACCGCCTGGATCAGGCAGCGCAGCCCGCTACCCGTGTGGTGGGCGGAGTTCTACCCGGACGTGCCCTCCGGCGAGGACGGGGGCCCCACGAGCCAGGCCAGCGCGGCGTCCACCCTCGCCGTACTCGCGGCCTACGCCCAGTCGGGCGTGTCGGTCGCGCTGCTGTGGGGGCCGCAGGGGGCCGACCTCGGGTTCTCCGCGCTCTGGACCGACAGCACCAAGTCCGACGGCGGGCGCCCCACCCCGCTCACCGCGCCCTGGCAGTGGCTGGTGCCCCGGCTGGCATCGGGTGACGTCTCGGTCGGGCACTCGCCGAACCTGCCGATGCTCGCGTTCCGGGCCCCCGACGGCCTCCTGCTGGTCAACCTCACGGCGAAGCCGATCGAGCTCACCGGCACCGAGTCCCTGCCGCCGTGGGCGGTGCTGCTGTCCCCCCGGGTCCCCTGACCCCCGTTCGCGGCCGCGGCTACGCGCGGCGCGACACGGCGGCGGGCGCGTCGTCCTCCCCGGGCAGGACGGTCAGCGTGCTGGGGGTGCGCGGGAGGATCCGCGTCACGTACGACCTCGCCGCCGCCGTGGTGCCGACGTCCTTGCCGGCCCGTTCCGAGAGGAACCAGCGGTGCTCCAGGATCTCGTGGAACACCTCGGCGGGCGCCAGCCGGTCGGCGAGCGACTCAGGGACGAACGCCATCACGCGGTCGTAGACCTCGGACCGCCACCGGTGGGCCGCCACTGTCTCCGGCACCGGACGGCCCTCCTTCTGCTCGAGGTAGCCGCGGTAGCTCACCAGGTCGTTGAGCAGCCGCCGCGCCTGGTTCTCGGTGACCTGCAGCCCTGTGAGCGCGAACAGCTGGTCGCGGTGCCTGCCCGCCTCCGCCACCCGCGTGTGCACCCGCAGCAGCGTGCCGTCGGGCGTGGTGATCAGCTCGATCTCGTCGACGTCGAAGCCCAGCTCGTTGATGCGGTTCACCCGCTCCGCCACGCGGAAGCGCTGCTCGTCGGGCTGGAACCGCTCCTCCCTGGTGAGCTCCTCCCACAGCGCGTTGTAGCGCCGGGGCAGCTCCGCGGCGATCTCGACCGGGTCGACGTCGGCAGGCAGCAGGCCCCCGTGCTGCAGGTCGAACAGCTCCCCGCCGACCCGCTCGGCCGCGTAGTCGATGTCGAACCGCCGCTGTCCGTCGGACAGGACCTGGTGCATCTCGGCCGTCTCGGCGTCGACGAGGTAGGCGGCGATGCTGCCGGCGTCCGGGCGGAAGAGGGTGTTGGACAGCGAGCAGTCGCCCCAGAACAGGCCCGCGAGGTGCAGCCGCACGAGCAGCTCCACCATCGCGTCGACGAGCTGGTCGGTCGGCCTGCTCGTGTGCCCGTGGGAGAAGACGTAGCGGTAGGACATCGAGTAGTCGAGGAACCGCGTCACCAGCACGGCGTCCTGCTCGATCCCGTCGACCGGGGGCCGCTCCACGCAGACACCCAGCACCGACACGGCCGGCATGCCCATCGCCTCGAGCTCGCCGAGCAGCCGGTACTCCCGGCGGGCCAGCCGCTCGTCGATCTCCTTCAGCGCGTAGACCAGCCCGTCCACCTCGACGAACCGCACGACGTGCCGGGAGATGCCGCGGTGGGCCACCTCGAGGATCCGGTCGTCGACCCAGTCCTCGAGGGGCTGCTCCCACGGCAACGACACCAGCCCGGCCGCGTGGGCGGCCGGGGGGCGGAAGATGAAACGCACCGGCCCAGTATCCGGGGGGCGGGACGGTTCAGGCCTTTGGACCACCCGCCACGTAGATCACCTGGCCGGAGACGAAGCCCGCGCCCTCGCTCACGAAGAACGAGACGGTGTGCGCGATGTCCTCGACCTGACCGGCGCGGGCCACGGGGATCTGGGCGGCCCGGGCGGCCACGTACGTGTCCCAGTCCTCCCCGATCCGCTCGGCCGTGGCCCTGGTCATGTCACTGACGATGAAGCCGGGGGCGATGCAGTTGGCCGTGACGCCGAACTTGCCGAGCTCGATCGCGAGGGTCTTCGTGAAGCCCTGCAGACCGGCCTTGGCGGTGGAGTAGTTGGCCTGGCCGCGGTTGCCCAGCGCCGACGTGCTCGACAGGTTGACGATGCGGCCGAAGCGCTGCTCCACCATGTACTTCTGCACCGCGCGCGCCATGAGGAAGGAGCCGCGCAGGTGCACGCCCATCACGGTGTCCCAGTCCAGCTCGGACATCTTGAACAGCAGGTTGTCCCGGGTCACGCCGGCGTTGTTGATCAGCACGGTCGGCGCGCCGAGCTCCTGGGCCACGCGGGTGACCGCGGCCTCGACCTGACCGGCGTCGGCCACGTCGGCGCCCACGGCCAGGGCCCGTCCGCCGTCGGCCTCGATGGCGTCGACCGTCGCCTTGGCCGCGGCCTCCTCCAGGTCGATCACCGCGATCGCGAGGCCGTCACGGGCCAGCCGCAGCGCGGTGGCCGCACCGATCCCGCGGGCCCCTCCGGTCACGATCGCCACGCGGGCGTTGTCGGTCATCTGGTCCTCTTCCACTCGGCGACCCTCTTCCACTCGACGAGGTCGATATCGAGTCTCACCCGCGTCCCGCACGGAGCCAAGCCCGGGGGGTGCCGCTCAGAATGCGGCGACGATGTCGATGTCCACCCCGAGCAGCGCCCTGCCGTAGATCTCCTTGCTGACGGCCGGGTTGATCAACGCGTGGCGCGCTCCGACGTTCGCGTCGAGCCACATCCGGTGCAGGGGGCTCGACTCCGCGAATCCGCCCGAGCCGTGGGCGTCGAGCAGGAGGGTCAGCGCCGTGACGACGTGCTCGGCCGCCCAGGCGGTGTCGGCCCGGATCCTGGCCCGGGCGAGCTGGTCGGGGTGGGTGCCGCGGGCGGCATGGTCCTCGATGTCGGCGGCCGCGCGATGGGCGTGCAGGTGAGCGGTGTCGATCGTCATTCCGGCCTCGGCGAGTTGCATCCGGAACCCCGCGGAGTCGGCCTGGCGCGCGAACGTCGTGGCGACGATCCCCTTGCGCCCGGCCGCTTCCCGCACGTACTCCAGTGCCGCCCGGCCCAGCCCCAGCAACGGACCGACCAGCACCAGCGTCGCCGTGGGCAGGAACGCGGCCCGGTAGACCGACTCGCCGCCGTACTCCGAGGCGTACCGGCTCTCGGCGGCGAGGGAGACCGACAGCACGCGGTGGTCCGGGAGGAACACGTCCTGCACCACCAGCGTGTTGCTCCCGGTCGCCCGCATCCCGGCGGTGTGCCAGGTGTCCTCCAGCGTGCACTCCGCCATCGGGACGAGTGCCATGGCCGGACCGGCCGGCTGCCCGGACCCGTCCGAGCCCAGGACACCGAGCGTGGCCCATCCGGCGTGCAGCGACCCGGAGATGTAGGGCCAGCGGCCGGAGACCCGCCACCCGCCTTCGACCTGCACGCCGGTGCCGATGGGAGAACCGGACCCGCACACCCTGGCGTCCGGGTCAGCGCCGAACACCTCGTCCTGGGGCTTGCCGGAGTACAGGCCGACCATCCAGGCGCACACCCCGGTCAGCGACGTGACCCAGCCCGCGCCGCCGTCCCCCACCGCCACTGCGGCGCTCACGTCGAGCAGCGCGCGCACGCCCAGCTCGTAGCCCCCGTAGCGCCGCGGGACCATCACCTTGAACGCGCCCGCGCCGGTCAGCGCCGCGATGCTCTCCGGCGGCACCCGCCGGTCGCTCGATCCCTGTCCCACGTTGGCCGCCAGCACCGGGCGCAGGCTCTCGACCCGGGCGAGCAGATCCGCGAGTGCAGAGGACGCATGGTCATCGGTGGCGTCGTTCTCGTTCGGCACGAGTGATCTCCGGGTAAAGTAGTTGAACTGTCAACTCTCCTCTCGATCATGACACCCGACGCGGACCGCCGTCAGCCCGGGCCGAGGTGGGTCACCGGTCGCCTGCCGGCCCCGCCGCCGCGATGTCGATGTCCTTCATCTCGGGCGCCGCCACGAACGCCACCAGGGAGATCAGGCACAGGACGATGAGGTAGCCGGCCACCAGCCAGGGAGCTCCGCCCGCGGCGCTCACGAGTGCCGCGGCCACCAGCGGGGTGAAACCGGCCAGCGCGGCCCCGATCTCCCGCGAGGTGGCGAAGCCCGTGTAGCGCACCCGCGCGCCGAACAGCTCGGCGTAGAAGGCGGGCTGCACGGCGATCATGGGGGCGAGCCCGAACGCGGTGGCGACGACGAACGCGAGCACCACGAGCACGGGCTCCTCGGTGCGCAGCAGCAGGAAGTAGGGGAACGCGAAGGCCGCGGTGAACACCACCGAGAAGATGTTGAGCGGCCGGCGGCCGATCCGGTCCGACAACGCTCCGTACACGGGTTGCAGGATGATCACCACGACACCGAAGACGATGACACCGGTGAGCACGGTGCCCCGCGGGATGCCCAGGGTGCCCGTGGCGTAGGAGACGGTGAACGTCGCGTACAGGTACACGGCCGCGGTGTCGGCGATGTGGGCGCCGATCCCGATGAGCAGGTTGCGCGGGTAGCGGCGCAGCGCCTCCAGCACCGGCGCCTTGACGACCTGCTGCCCGGCGGTGAGGGCGCGGAACACCGGCGACTCGGCCACCCGCAGCCGCACGTAGAGCGACACCCCGATGAGCAGGAAGCTCACCAGGAACGGCACGCGCCAGCCCCAGGAGAACAGCTGCTCGTCGGGCAGCATGCCGACCAGCAGGAACGCGACCGTGCCCAGCACGAGACCGATCTGCACCCCGGTCTGGGCGAAGGAGGTGTAGAAGCCGCGGCGGTGAGCCGGTGCGTGCTCGGCGAGCAGGGTGGACGCGCCACCGAACTCGGCACCCGCGCCGAGGCCCTGCATAACCCGCAGGAGGACGAGCAGCACCGGCGCCCACGCGCCGATCGATTCGTAGGTGGGCAGCAGTCCGATCACACCGGTGGACACCCCCATCACCAGTGTGGTGATGATCAAGGTCTCGCGGCGGCCGATCCGGTCGCCGATGTGGCCGAACAGGATGCCGCCCAGCGGCCGGAAGACGAAACCGACACCGAACGTCGCGAACGCGGTGAGCGTGCCCACCGCGGGGTCGGACTGCGGGAAGAACAGGACGTTGAACACCAGCGCGGCAGCGGTGCCGTAGATGAAGAAGTCGTACCACTCGAGTGCGGTACCGACCAGCGAGCCGCTGACCACCCGGCGCAGCTCGACGGGCGTGGTGACGGCGGGAGCGGGGGCGGCCGGCTCGACGGGGGTGACGTCGTCGAGCGGGGTTCCCGTTGCGTCGTCGGAACGGGGCGTCGTCATCGCGTCTCCTCGGGGCGTTCCGTCACAGGGAACTGCGTCTCGCACCGGCCCGCGTACGTTACGACCGGTTCGTCCCGGAAGGAAAGCGCAATCCCGGCGCGGGCGCACGCCGAAGGATCTCTCGATGCCGCGGTGACAGCGTTGTGGTCCCGTGTTGCTGTTCCCGTGCGCCCTGAGCCGCCTTGTGTGTCCATGACGCGGCAGGGGCGGACTCGGCATCAGTCGAAGAACCAGGCGAGCCGGCGCGGGTCCGGGACGTCGCCGGCAGCCGCGGGCGTGAGGTCGGCGAACACCGTGGACTCGTCCCGGCTCACGTGCAGGGGATGCCACGCCGGGCGGCCGGGCCCGGCGCAGATCCCCTTGACGGTCTGGGTGTCGAGCAGACGCACGTGGGTGGGGTCGGCCACCGCGTTGACGTGCTTCCACCACGGTGAGAGCACGTGCAGCACACCGCCGGGACGCAGCACGCGGTGACACTCGTCCATGAGCGGCAGGAAGTCGATCATGTGCTCCAGTACGTGCACCGCGAAGATCCGGTCGACGGAGCCCGCCCGGAACGGCAGCGCCCGGGAGACGTCCGCGACGGCGGCCACCGACTCCGTCCGCCTGCGGTCCACGCCGATGGTGGTCGGGTACTGCCGCTGGTCGCCGCAGCCCAGGTCGAGGATCACCGGGTCCCGGCCGCCCACCCGCACGCGGTCCCACACGGCGTGCACCCCCGCGAGGCGCCCCACCAGCTGCCGGAGCAGGGCCAGCTGCTCGGCCCTGTCCACGTCACCGCGCAGGTGCACCACCCCTCCGTCCACGGTGGCGGTCACCCGCAGGCCGCGCACCCGCAGGTCGTGGGTGACCAGCTCGCCGACCACGTCCTCCAGGATCGCGTCGCACACCTGTTGCCGCGCCTCGCCTCCCATCCCCTTGCGCTACCCCGCCGTCACCATCGGCAACCGTTTCGGGGTCCGTACCACGGGAACGCTCCAGCGCGACCCGTACCCGACGGAAGGTGTTGGAGATGACCGGTTCCACCGGACCGGACGAGCTCGGCTCGTTCGACGAGTTCCTCGCCCGCTATCTCGGCTCCGGCGCCCGCGGCCCCCGCGGGCCGCGGCGGGTCGACCTCACCCGGCTGATGAGCGCAGGAGCGCGCGAGCTCGTCGCCGCCGCCGCGCAGGAGGCCGTCGACCGCGGCGACACCGACCTCGACGCGCAGCACCTGCTGCTCGCCTCCACCCGGATCGGGGTGACCCGGCAGTGGCTCGGCCAGGCGGGTGTCGACCCGGACGCGATGGCCCGGCTGCTCGACGAGCGCCTGCAGCGCCACGACCCCACCGGCCGCCCGCCCAGTCTCACGCCCGCTGCGAAGCGGGCGCTGCTCGACGGACACCAGGTGTCGCGTTCGCTCGGGTCGTCCTACATCGGCCCCGAGCACATCCTGCTGGCGATCGCGGCCAACTCGGAGTCCGCCGCGGGCAGGCTGCTGGCCCAGGCCCGCTTCTCCCCCGGTGGCCCGCCCGGCTTCGACCCGCGCCGCCC
>NZ_JAAXKY010000107.1 GCF_012911925.1 Pseudonocardia xinjiangensis
GCCCGCCCCCTCGTGGCCGCCGACCACGGGGAAGCGCATCCGCGCGTCGCCCTTCTGGACGTGGTCGTCGGAGTGGCACAGCCCGGCGACCTCGATGCGGATCCGCACCTCGCCCGCCCGCGGGTCGTCCAGCTCCAGGTCGACGATCTCCCACGGCCTGCCCGCCTCACGGCAGATCGCGGCGCGCGTCGTCATGCTCATATCGGCTCCAGGGGTCTGCGCGGGACCGCACGGGGCGGCGGGCCGGACCGGCAGGGACGTCGTGATCGCAGGGTGACGGTGGTCCGCTGCGGGCACCCACGATGCGCCGCCGCGAGTGACGGGGGCCATATCCCTTTCGCGTCCCGGAAGGGAACCGTCGCGGCAGGCGCCTGCCCGTTCGGCGGCCCCTGCGACATCCGTCCCGTTCATGCGGGGGCAACCGTCTGACGACGTCTGCTGCCGATGAGCTATTTACTCCTGTGCGACGTCCTCGACCTCAGCGCGGAAGGTGCAACGTGGCCAACCCGACCCCCAGCAGGAGATCACTGCTGCTCGCCAGCTGCGTGGGAACCTCGATCGAGTGGTACGACTACTACATCTTCGGGACCGCGGCGGCCCTCGTGTTCGGGCCGCTGTTCTACCCGTCGTTCTCGCCGCTGGCGGGCACGCTCGCGGCGTTCGGCACGTTCGCCGTCGGGTTCATCGCCCGGCCGCTCGGCGGCGCCGTGATCGGCCACTTCGGTGACCGCATCGGCCGCAAGGCCATGCTGGTCCTCACCCTGATGCTCACCGGGTTCTCCACGTTCCTCATCGGCGTCCTGCCGACCTACGCGGCGATCGGGGTGGCCGCCCCGCTCCTGCTGATCCTCCTGCGGCTGGTGCAGGGCTTCGGCGTGGGCGGTGAGTGGGGCGGCGCGGTGCTGGTCGCCACCGAGCACGCCACACCGCGGCAGCGCGCGCTCTTCGGCAGCTTCGCCCAGTTCGGCGTCCCCATCGGCCTCCTCACGTCCAACCTGGCGTTCCTCGCCATCGCCGGCCTCGACGACGAGGACTTCGCGGCGTGGGGCTGGCGGATCCCGTTCCTGCTGAGCATCGCGCTCCTGGTCGTCGGGATGGTGGTGCGCCGCAAGCTGTCCGAGAGCCCGGAGTTCCGGCGCGTGCAGGAGAACAAGCAGGTCACCAAGATGCCGGTGGCCACGCTGTTCCGCGAGCAACCGGGCACGGTGGCACTGGCCAGCCTGGCCGCCATCGCGCCGCCCGCCGTCGGCTACACGGTGATGGTGTACATGCTGAACTACGGCACGAGCGTGGTCGGTTTCGACCGCAGCACCCTGCTCACGCTGATCCTGCTCTCCACCGTGCTCTGGATCGCGGGCATCTACGTCTCGGCGCGCTGCGCCGACCGGTGGGGCAGCAAGCGCGTGTACGCGATCGGCGCCGGCTCGGCCGTCGTGTGGGCGTTCCCGCTCTTCTGGCTGGTCAACACGGGCAGCGCGGTCGCGGCGCTCATCGCGTTCATGGTGGCGGGCGTGGTGCAGGCGATCATGGCCGGAGCCCAGGGCGGCCTGTTCACCGAGCTCTTCGACGCCCGCGTGCGCTACAGCGGGGCCTCGATCGCCTACCAGCTCGGCGGCATGGTCGGTGGCGCCGTCACCCCGCTCGTAGCCGTCAGCCTCTTCGCGGCCACCGGGTCCTCGACACCGATCGCGCTCTACCTCGCGCTGCTGTGCGGGGCGAGCCTGGTGGCGGCACTGGTCATCCGGACGCCGGTCCGGGACGTGGCCACCGTGTAAATACCCTGCGGGTGAGCGCGACATGGACACATGACGCTGTTCAGAGGCGGGTCCTTTCCGCGTCATGTGTCCATGTCGCGGGGTGGGCCGCCGCACCGTCGCGGCTGCCTAGTGGAGGAGGGTAAGCAGGCCCTCGACGCCGCGGTGGAACGCGGCGCCGACGGCGTCGGCGCCGTCGAGGTGGGCGCCGGACATGGCGCCGTCGCGCATCATCACGAAGTGCAGGGCGGCGTGCTCGGGTTTGCCGCGCCGCGGTGAGTCCCCGAAGACCTGCGCGAACAGCCCGGTGAGGGTGGCCACATACCAGGCTCGGTGGTCGAGGACCACCTGGCGCACCGGGTCGTCGGGGTCGGGGTACTCGGCGGCGGCCTTGAGGAAGGCGCACCCGCGGAAGTCCGGTCTCGCCAGGTCGTCGGCGACGGCGGTGCCGATCGCGCGCAGCGCGTCGGCCGGCGAGGGCGCGGCGTCGATGGCGGCCTGCGTGCCGGCGCGGATGTGGGCGTCGACGCCGCGCAGGTAGGCGAGTACGAGCTCGTCCTTCGAGGGGAAGTGCCGGTAGAACGTCGCCCGCGTGACCGGGGCCTCGGCGAGGATCCGCTCGACCCCGACCGCGCGGATCCCCTCCCGGTAGAACAGCGCGCTGGCGGTGGAGAGCAGCCGTTCCCGGGCCTCGGACCGCCCGTGCCCCCGCGAGCTGCCGCTCGGGCCGCCGGGCGCGGGGCGGGTCGCTGTCGCCATGAGTCGACACTAACAGAAAGAACCTTCTGTCTTGCAACCGACGGGGACGTCTGCCACGCTCGGCCACGCAAGAGAGAACGGTCTTTCTACCTGGAGGCATCATGACCACGGCTACCGCCCCTGCCGCAGCCACCATCGCGCCGGCGCTTCGCCGGCTCTACCTCGTCCGCTTCGGGTTCGCCCTGATCTGGGCTGTCGCGCTCTTCCTGACCGGGTCGAGCATCGGGCCGGTGAGCGCGACCCTGCTCGTGATCTACCCCCTGTTCGACGTGGGCGCCGCCGTCGTCGACGCCCGCTCCTCCCGAGCGAGCCGGTCCGCGCCAGGGCTCTACGTCAACATCGCGATCAGTCTGATCGCCGCCGTCGGGCTGGTTGTCGCGGTCACCTCCGGCATTGCGGCGGTCCTGCAGGTGTGGGGGGTCTGGGCCGTCGTTGCCGGGCTCGTCCAGCTCGTCGTAGCTCTGCGGCGACGCCACCTCGGAGGCCAGTGGGCGATGGTCGCCAGCGGCACCATCTCCACGCTCGCCGGTGTCTCGTTCTTCGTGCAGGCCCTGGTTCCTGGGGCCTCACTGAGCAACCTGGCCGGCTACGCCCTGCTCGGCGGCATCTTCTTCCTCGTCTCCGCGCTGCGCCTCGGACGGAACGCCGGTGGGAGCAACTGACCTGACCTTGACGCCGCTGCCGCGACATGGACACATGTCGCGGCGTCAGGCCGCCCGGGAACAGCGACACGGGACCACATCGCTGTCACCCGGGCCGCCCGCAGCAGGCGCGGCCCCCGCGGCGGCCTGACGAACCATCGGAGCGTCCGGCCACACCACGAGCGTCCATACCGCAACGTGCACCGTCACCCGCTGGGGAACGCCACGGAGTGGGTGTCCATGAACTCGCGCAGCCCTTCGACGCCCATCTCCCGCCCCATGCCGCTGCCCTTGAGCCCGCCGAACGGCGCCCGCTCATCCAGCCACGGCGCCCCGTGCGCGTCGACGAACGTGTAGCCGCTGCGCAGGCGGGCGGCCACCCGGGCGGCGCGGTCCCGGTCGGGCGTCCACACCGAGGAGCAGAGCCCGGCCCACGTGTCGTTGGCGGCGGCGACCGCCTCGTCGTCGGTGTCGAACGGGAGGATCGGCAGGGTCGGGCCGAACTGCTCCTCGGTCACCACCCGGGCGTCCCGCGCCGGGTCGAGCACCAGGCTCGGGCGCAGGAAGTGCCCGTCGGTGAAACGGTCGTCCGGGCCGCTGCCGAACTCGCGCACCTCGGCTCCCGCCGCGCGGGCCTGCGCCACCAGGTCGGCCACGAAGTCGCGCTGGCGCGCCGTGTGCAGCGGTCCCATCGTGGTGGCCGGGTCGAGGCCGTGGCCGAGCACCTGCCCGGCGAGCCGGGCCGACATGCCCTCCACCACCTCGGCGTAGCGCGACCGGTGCACGTACAGCCGCTTGATCGCCATGCAGATCTGCCCGGTCGAGTCGAAGGTGCCTGCCACCAGCCGGTCGAGCGCGGCGTCGTCCAGTACGGCGTCGTCGAGCACCAGCGCCGGGTCGTTGCCGCCCAGCTCCAGTGCCACGCGGGTGAGCGTCTCCGCCGCCATCGCCATGATCCGCCTGCCACCGGCGGGGCTGCCCGTGAAGCAGACCTTGGCGACGCGCTCGTCGCTCACCAGTGCCGTCCCGATCTCCGCGTCCTCGCCCGTGACGACGTTGAGCACGCCGGGCGGCAGCGCCGCGGCCACCCGCTGCACCACCCGCGTCGTGGCGAGCGGGGCGGACGGCGGCGGCTTGACGACGACCGTGTTGCCGGCCAGCAGTGCCTGCGGCAGCGAGGCGGCGAGGATGGCCAGCGGCCAGTTGAACGGCACGATGATCGTGACCACGCCGAGCGGGACGTAGCCGACCTGCGTGTCGTAGGGCGGCCCGGCGAGCGTGGACGTCGCGCCCACCTGGTCGATGCCGGCGCAGGCCAGCTCCACGCGGTGGTCGAACACGATCAGGTCGATCGTGGACTCCTGCAGGATCTTCCCGTTCTCCCTGGTCAGGATCTCCGCGTCGGCGCCGCGGTGCTCGGCCAGCCCGGTGATCGCGGCGCGGAGCAGGTCGGCCCGCTCCCCCGCGCTGCGGGCCGCCCACGCGGGGAAGGCCCGGTCCGCGGCGGCAACGGCGTCGAGCGCCTGGCTGCGGGTGGCGGCCGCGGCGTACCCCACCGTCGCCGACGGGTCGGCGGGGTCGGCCACGCGCAGCGTGCGCTCGGCGGGCACCGGCGCGCCGTCGACGTACAGGTCGGTGTGCACGTGGGCGGTCGGTTCGATCACCTGGGTCACGAGCTCCTCCGTTTCGACGCCGCGGGGCGCGACTCATGGGTGGGATGGGCAGGCCGGGCCGCGCGGAGCCCGGCGCCGGGATCGCGCGCGGCGCGCGCGGCGATCCCGCGGAACCAGCGGTGCGCGTCGTCCTCGTCGTGCCGCTCGTGCCACCACAACGACTCGACGATCAGCGGCGGGTCGCCCGGGCACTCCAGCACGCGCAGGTCGGGGCGGTCGGCGAACAGTGCGGCGAGGCGCCGTTGCATGACGGCCACCCGGTCGGTACCGGCCACGAAGTACGGGGTGGCCTGGTAGCTGTCCACCCGGACCGCCACGCGCGGGCGCTCGTCCAGCCGGGCGATCAGCGGGGCGAGCGGGAAGGTCGCCGGGTACCCGCCGTCGGGATGGTGCGGGACGACCCACGGGAGCCGCTGCAGATCGGCCAGCGCGAGGTGCGAACCGGCGCCGTCGAGCACCGGGTTGTCGGCGTCGACCACGCACACCCAGCGGTCCCGGAAGAGCTCCAGGCTGCGGATGCCGGCACCGCGCAGCGCGGCGCTGGGAGCGGACACGATCCCGTCGAGCACGCGCAGCGCATCGAGGACGTCACCGGGAAGGGCCTGTTTCACGACCTGGACGTGCAGCCGCGCCCGCGGCGCCGCCGCGTGCAGCTCGCGGGAGAACCGTTCGCCGAACGCCGCGAGCACGTAGTCCGGCACGAGCAGCGTGAACTCCCGGTCGGACTCCTCGGGGCAGAAGTCCGGGCTCGTGGCGAACAGCCGCTCCACGCTCGCGCACACCGGCTCGACCTGGTCGGCGAGCTGCACCGCGAGCGGCGAGAGCAGGTAGCCGCCGCGGGAGCGGACGAGCAGCTCGTCGCCGAAGTGCCGGCGCAGGCGCGAGAGCGCCGCGCTCGCCGCCGACTGCGTGACCCCCACCCGCTGCGCCGCGCGCGTCACGTTCCGCTCGCGGAGCAGCTCACGCAGGAACACCAGGAGGTTCAGGTCGAGGTTGGCCAGGGACACCGGTCCGCGCTTCACCGTCCGGCCTCCCTGCCCATGCCCTCATTAACGGCGGGCGGGGGCGCCGGGTCAACGCGACGGATGACCTATCGGCGCGGCGACCGGAGGAGGTCACGCAGCGCGGCGAGGGTCTCGGCCGGGCGCTCCTCCGCGAGGTAGTGGCCGCAGTCCAGCGATCTTCCCGTCGCCGCGGGCGCCCACTGCCGCCACCCGTCGAGCACATCGGGCACCCGGCCGAGTGGACCGCGGCTCCCCCACAACACGAGTGTCGGGCACGCGATCCGCCTGCGGCCCCGGTCGGCCTCGTCGTCGGCGACGTCCACGGTGGCGCCCGCGCGGTAGTCCTGGCACATGGCGTGGACGACCTCGGGCCGGCGGTAGGCAGCCCGGAAGGCCGCCAGCGCCTCCGGTGCGAAGACACCGTCGGTGCCGCGGAGGAAGAACGCGTCCGGGTCCGCTGCGATGAGGCGTTCGGGCAGGTCACCGGGCTGGGCGAGGAAGAACCAGTGCCACGCCGAGCGCGCGAACGCCGCGTCCACGCCGGCGAACACGTCGGCGGTCGGCAGGATGTCGAGCACGGCGAGCGCCGTCACGACCTCCGGGTGGTCCAGCGCGAGACGGTAGGCGCAGCGCGCGCCGCGGTCGTGCCCGGCCACCGCGAACTCCCCGAACCCCAGCGCGGCCATCACGGCCACCTGGTCGGCGGCCATGGCGCGCTTGCCGAACGCGGCGACGTCGTCGGCGGTGCCGGGCGGCGGGACGCTGTCGCCGTACCCGCGCAGGTCGGCGGCCACCACCGTGTGCCCGCGGGCGAGCTCCGGCGCCACCAGGTGCCACATGGCCGAGGTCTGCGGATACCCGTGCAGCAGCAGCACCGGCGGACCGCTCCCGGCCGTCCGTACGCGGATGCGGGCACCCGCCGGGGTGTCCACATCGGCCGTCGCGAACCCGTCGAGGATCACTACCCCAGCCGGTACCAGTCGATCGCGTTGCGGCTCTGCACGCGCTCGCGCTCGGGTCCGGTGAGCGCGGCCAGCAGCCGGTCCCCGCCGGTGCCGTGGTCGTGCGGGTGGTCGCTGGCGTGCAGGAGCATCGCGGCGGCGTCGAGCAGGTCGAGCACCTGCCGGACCTGCGCCGCGTCGCGCGGCAGGTGCGCGGGCGAGGTGGTCAGCCGGATGTGGCGGCGCACCACCTCCGACGGGCGGCCGTCGAGCCACGGCACCTCCCGCCAGACGCCCTTCCAGTCCTTGTCGAAGCGCCACAGCAGCGTGGGCAGCCAGGAGAACCCGCACTCGGCCAGCACCACCCGCAGCTGCGGGACCCGGGTGAAGACGCCCTCGGTCACCAGGCTCGTCACCTGCGCCTGCACGATCAGCTGGGAGTTGCCCAGGTAGTCCTCGAGGTAGGTGTGGGTGATCCCGGTCGGGGTGGCCGCGTTGCCGATCCGGCCCCACGCGTGCAGGCCCACCACGAGGTCGTGGGCGGCGGCGGCCTGCAGCATCGGGTGGTGGCGCTTGTTGCCCCACGGGACGTCCGCGCGGACGGGCAGCAGCACCTGCACGAAACCGGGATGGCCGCCGATCCGCTCGATCTCCGCGACGGCCGCCTCGGTGTCGAGGGTGGGCACCACCATGCTCGCCCGCAGCCGGTCGTCCCGGTCGAGCCACTCGGTGACCAGCCAGTCGTTCACCGCGCGGGTGAGCGCGGCCTCGTAGTACGGGTTGCGGTTGCAGTGGAACGACGTGGTGCAGTTCAGCACGGCGGTGCTCAGCCCGGCGGGGTCGAGCAACCCGGTGCGCAGCTCGTCGACCGTCGTGGCCGGGACGGCGCCGGCGGCTCGCGCCGCGGGCGTGGCGCTCGTCGGCGCCTGCGGCGGGTACGCCCCGCCCTGGGTGGTTGAGAGGGATACCCCGCCGTCCTGGATATAGGTGCGCCAGTACGGCTCGAGGTAGGGCGTGAGCGCGGCGATCGTGGCGGGCGCGCAGTGCACGTCGGTGTCGACGACGCCCGTCGTGGGGGGTGCGGCGGTCATCGCGACTCCTCCGGCTCCACCTCGGGCAGCCCGTAGAGCCGGCAGGCGTTCGATCCCATGATCGAGGACCGCAGCGCCGCCGGGAACAGCCGTGGAGCCTGGCGCGGCGAGTCGAAGTCCCAGTGCGGGTAGTCGGAGGCGAACATGATCCGGTCGTCCATCCCGATGTGCGCCAGGGCGATCTCCAGGTGCGCGGGGTCGTCCGGCTCCTCGATGGGCTGGGTGGTGAACCAGATGTGCTCGCGGACGTACTCCGACGGCGGCCTGCGCAGGTGCGGCACGTCGGTGCGCAGCTGCTCCCAGGCGTCGTCGAGCGCCCACATCAGCGGGCCCGCCCACGCGATGCCCCCTTCGACGCACGCCACCTGCAGCGACGGGAACCGCTCGAAGACCCCTTCACTCAGCATGCTCATGATCAGCGCGGCCATCGTGTTGCCGTTCCACACATGTTCCTCGAGGTAGAACGACGGCCAGCCGGCCCCGCGGTGCTGCTCCAGGCCGCCGGTGTGCGCCGCGACCGGCAGCCCGGCCTCCGCCGCCGCTTCGTAGATCGGCCAGTACCGCCTGCGCCCGAACCCGAGCTCGCCGCCCGTCGACAGCAGCACCTGGACGAACCGGGGGTCGCATGCGCGCAGCCGGATCTCCTCGGCGGCGAGGTCGGGCGCCTCGTGCGGGATGGCGATCGAGCTGCGCAGGCGCGGCTCGGCGGCGAGCCACTCGTCGGCCAGCCAGTCGTTTAGCGCGTGGCACAGCGCCGCCGCGTACCCGGGCTCCTCGACGCCCCAGCTGTGTCCCTGCAGCGGGATCAGGATCCCGTGGTCGATCCCGTACTCGTCGAGCAGCTGGTCGCGCACCATCTGCAGGTCGCTGCCCGGGAAGCCGCCGGGAGGCCACGAGTCGAGCCGGAAGCCGGAGTTGCGCACCCGCGGGTAGATCTCCGGCGGCCCCGGCACGCGGCCCGCGAACATGTCCCACCGCTCCCGGTGCCGCTGCGCGAGCCGTTCGCGGATCTGCGGGGCCGGCGCGTGGGGATGGATGTCGGCGTCGACGATCGTGTGCCGGGCCCGGCTCGCCGTGCGGCCGGCCTGGGCGGGCAGTGCCGTGCTGGTCATCGCGCACCTCCGGATACGCCCGCCGCCGGCGCGCGCGGGCTCGTGTCGACCACGACGTAGGCGTCCTCGACGTGCACCGGGAACGTCTCGGCGACGTAGGGACCGGGCAGGCGGCCGTGCACCGGCTCGCCCGTGGCGTCGCCCGCCTCGACCGACACGTCGTAGGTGCGGGCGGGCGGTTCGCCCGGGCCGAGGAAGGACTGGCCGGTGGCCAGGTCGTACTCCCAGCCGTGCCACGGGCAGGCGACGAGCGCGTCGTGCTCCGCCATCGCGTAGTCGCCGGGACCGGCCGACCGGACCCACGGCTTCGTGCGGCCGAGACACAGCGGTCCGCCCTGGTGGGGGCAGTGGTTGTTGACGGCGTAGAAGCGGTCGCCCACCCGGAACACGCCGATCGACCGCCGGCCGGCCTGCACGATCCGGCGCTCCCCCGGCGGGAACTCGTCGAGGCGCGACACCACGATCTTCACGGGATCCGACGCTAGGGATCCGGACCGGGCCGGAGGAAACAGAAAATCGGCATGGACACCATCAACCGTGTCGATGCCGGCTCTCCGCGCCGGAGCCGTCGGCGGGCGGAACCGGGACGGGCGTCCCGCCCTGCGCCGCGCCGAGGACGAGGCGGCGGAACCACCGGTGCCCGGCCTCCTCGTCGTGCCGTTCGTGCCACCACAGCCGGGCCTCGAGCGGCTCCAGCGGCGTCGGGCAGGCCAGTATCCGCAGCGGCAGGTGCCGGGCGCACTCCCTGGCGAGCCGTTCCTGCATGAGGGCCACGTGGTCGGTCGAGGCCAGGAGGTAGGGCACCGCGTGGAAGCTGTCCACCCGGACCGCCACCTGCGGCCGCACCCCGAGCCGCGAGAGCTGCCGGCTCACCGGCACGACGGACGGGAACTCGGCGTCGTCGTGGTACGGCACGACCCAGGTCGCCGTCGCCAGCTCTCCGAGGTCGGCGGACTCCTCACCGAACCGCCGGTTCCCGGCCGCCACGACGCACACCCAGCGGTCGGTGAGCAGTGGTGCGGACCGGATCTCGGGGATGCGGAACCGGCTGGTGGCCTGGGAGACCACGCAGTCGACCACGCGGATCGTCTGCGTGATGTTCGCGGCGAGCGACTCCCGGACGAGCACGACGTTCAGCCGGGCGTGCGGCGCAGCCGCGTTCACCGCCCCGGCGAGGGGCTGCCCCAGCACCGCGACGGCGTAGTCGGACATGACGATCGTGAACTCGCGGCGCGAGGTGGCGGCGTCGAAGCGCGACCCGGTGGCCAGCAGCCGCTCCACGCCCTCGCACACGGCCTCGACCTGCTCGCCCAGCTGGAAGGCGAGCGCGGACAGCTCGTACCTTCCGCTGCGCCGGATCAGCAGGTCGTCGTCGAAGTACCGGCGCAGCCGCGCGAGCGCGGCGCTCACCGCCGGCTGGGACACCCCGACCCGCTCGGCGGCCCGCGTGACGTTGCGCTCCCGCAGTAGCTCGCGCAGGACGATGAGAAGGTTGAGGTCCAGACCGGCCAGACGCGACGTCGCGGACTTCACGTGACCATCGAAGGACACCCGGGCGCCGATCGCCAGCCCCGGGCGAGCCGGGGCGCCCCGGCGGGCCCGCCATCAGCACCGCTGATGCCGCGACAGAAACAATCATTGTTTCCCCGCCGTCGGGCCGCGTGGCTAATCTCGCTGGGACGCCATCCACGGAAACGGGCCGATCCGAAAATCCCGGTCATCCGCGTCGTGCGGGCGGTCGGCGGAAACAGCATCCGCGCACCCGGCCCTGCGTTCCCGCAGTGCACCGGAAGGCGCGGAAAGGGAGGTCGGACGATGCTGTCCCAGCAGGACAACGAGATCCTCACCCGGGTTGGCCCGGGCACCCCGGTGGGCGAGGTGCTGCGCCGGTACTGGACGCCCGCGCTGCTGTCGAGCGAGCTGCCCGCCCCCGACTGCGACCCGGTCCGGGTGCGGCTGCTCGGCGAGGACCTCGTCGCCTTCCGCGACACGAACGGCCGGGTCGGCCTGATCCAGGAGAACTGCCCGCACCGCGGCGCGTCGCTCTACTTCGGACGCAACGAGGAGTGCGGGCTGCGCTGCCCGTACCACGGCTGGAAGTTCGACGCGGACGGCGCGTGCGTCGACATGCCCAGTGAGCCGCCGAAGAGCGTGTTCAAGGACAAGGTGAAGGCCAGGGCCTACCCGGTGCACGAGTCCGGCGGGATCGCCTGGACCTACATGGGCCCGCCGGAGACGATCACGTCCTTCCGCGACTTCGGCACCGAGAGCCTGCCCGCGCAGAACCAGCTCGCCACGAAGCTGCAGTCGTACTGCAACTGGATCCAGACGATGGAGGGCAACCTCGACACCTCCCACATCTCGTGGCTGCACTCGTGGGACGGCGCCGCCGACATCGAGGACGACGGCACCGACAAGCCCGGATACCCGTCGAACAAGATGACCTGGAAGTTTTGGCACCACGACCGCGCCCCGCAGCTCGAGATCGAGGACACCTGGTACGGCTTCCGCTACGCCGGCCTGCGCGAGACCCCCAACGGTCACACCAACGTCCGGATCACCGAGTACGTCTTCCCTTACAGCACGATCATCGCGGCGGTCCCCTACAGCACCCGCCACCTCATGGTCGTGCCGATCGACGACCACAACTGCTGGCGCTACAACTTCGAGGCCACGGTCCCGTCCAACCCGCAGGGCCACGGCGGTGCGCCGCTGTTCAGCTACGGCCCGTTCGAGACGCCGTTCACGCGCCGGGTCGGCGGCATCACGCCGCGGAACTACCTCGCCGAGGCCGACTACAACATCGACCGCGAGGTGCAGCGCACCACCACGTTCAGCGGGGTGAAGGACTTCGTGAGCCAGGACCTCATGGTCACCGAGTCGATGGGCCCGATCTACGACCGCTCCCAGGAGCGTCTCGGCACGATCGACAAGGCGATCATCCGGATGCGCAACCAGCTCATCCGCTCGGCGAAGGCCCTCGCCGAGAACGGTGAGGCGCCGCTGCTCGCGCTGGCCGGGCCGGATACCGACTTCCGCACGATCCGCGCCGCCGACAAGATCCTCGAGGACGGTGAGGACTGGCGCTACCTGGGCACCGACGCCGACCCCGCGGTCCAGGAGGGCGAGGCGGCGCTGCGGGACGCGCAGACTCGGACGCCCCAGCCCGCCGCGGGCGACTGAGCCGGGATGGGGATCAACCGGCTCAACCATGCCGTGGTGTTCGTACGCGACGTCGACCGCAGCGTCGCGTTCTACCGGGACGTGCTGGGCTTCAGCGTCCAGATGGAGCGGCCGGGCCAGGCCGCCTTCATGCAGGCGCCCGACTCCACCAACGACCACGACATCGGCCTGTTCGCCATCGGCGAGGCGGCCGACAACCCGGCCGGACGCGGGGCCGTGGGGCTCTACCACCTCGGGTGGGAGATCGGCACGCTCGCCGAGCTCGACGACCTCGCCCACCGGCTGATGGCCGTCGACGCGTACGTCGGCGCCACCGACCACGGCACCACCAAGAGCATCTACGCCCGTGATCCCGACGGGCTGGAGTTCGAGGTCGCCTGGCTGGTGCCCGCCGAGCTGCTCGACGACGCGGCGTTCGAGGGGCGCACCCGCCGCGGCGTGCCACTCGATCTGGAGAAGGAGAAGGCGAGGTACGGCGCCGGCACACGGGGGGGTGTCGGCGTCTCCTCGCCGGCT
Organism: Pseudonocardia xinjiangensis; assembly: GCF_012911925.1. Taxonomy (GTDB): domain Bacteria; phylum Actinomycetota; class Actinomycetes; order Mycobacteriales; family Pseudonocardiaceae; genus Pseudonocardia; species Pseudonocardia xinjiangensis. The sequence continues at coordinate 12,675 of NZ_JAAXKY010000107.1, forward strand.
GCCGCCCTGCCCTGAACCGGCACGACCCCGGCTCGACGAGGAGGCGGAATGGTGCGGTTGTGGGCCCGGCGCGGGCGACTCGTCGCCGCCGTGGTGGCGGTACTGGGCGTGGTGGCGCTCTCCGCCGGTTGCGGGGCGGCCGGCGAGAGCGCCCGTGCTGACATCCGCGCGGTCAACGCGTGGGGCGGTGACCTCGCGAGCGAGGGCGTCCCGAAGCCCGGCGGCACGCTCCGGCTGGGCATGGACCGGGAGATCGTCAGCTTCGACCCCGCGGTCCAGAACTCGAACATGGCCGAGTTCGCGGTCTACGACTCCCTGATGAAGCTGACGCCCGACGGCACGGCGCAGCCCTACCTCGCGCAGTCGATGGACAGCCCGGACGGCGGGCTCACCTGGCGGATGGGGCTGCGGCCCGGGGTGCGGTTCAGCGACGGCACCGCGCTCGACGCCGACGCCGTGCTGGTCAACGTGCAGCGCCACATCGACAAGGCGGCCTCCCCCGCGCACCCGTACGCGGAGCAGATCGCCTCGATGCGGGCGGTCGACCCACTGACCGTCGAGTTCACGCTGAAGAGCCCGCTGGGCTCGTTCCCGGTGGTGTTCGCCCAGTCGATCACCTACGGCAGCCTCGGGGTGATCATCTCCCCGGCCGCGCTGCAGCGGTACGGCGACGACATCGGCCGCCACCCGGTCGGGGCCGGCCCGTTCCGGTTCGTCGAATGGATCCCGGACTCGCGTCTCGTCTTGGAACGCAACCCGGACTACTGGCAGACCGGCAAGCCCTACCTGGACCGGCTCGAGTTCCGCCCGCTGCCGGACACCGAGTCGCGCTACGCGTCGATCCAGAACGGCGACGTCGACCTGATCTTCGCCGCCTACAACCAGGAGCTCGTGCGCGCCGCCGGAGACCCCGGCCTCACCGTCTACTACGGACCGGGGAACGCTGGCGAGTACCTCTACTTCAACTTCGCCCGCACGCCGTTCGACGACCGGCGCATGCGCGAGGCGGTGGTCCGCGCGCTCGACATGAAGGCGCTGAGCGCCAGCCTCTACAACAACCAGATCGTCAGCGCCACGAGCCTCTTCGACACCGACAGCCCCAACCACACCGAGGCCGCGTCGCAGGAGTGGCCCGCCTACGACCCGGAACGCGCCAGGCAGCTCATCGCGGAGTATCGCGCGAGCGGCGGCAACCCCGACTTCACGCTCAAGACGACCACCGCGCGCACCCAGTTCGGGGAGTTCCTGCAGGCGCAGATGGCCGCGGTCGGCATCACGGTGACGCTGCGGTTCTACGACCTGGCCCAGTACTCGTCGCAGGTGGTGCAGAGCGGGGACTTCGACCTCACCACAACGGTGAGCGCGTTCGACGCGCCCTTCCCCGGCGCGTCCCGGCTCGTGCACACCGGCGGCAACACCAACTACGGGAAGTACTCGAACCCCCAGGTCGACGCGCTGCTGGACACCGCGGCGAGCACCAGCGACGAGGCCGAGCGGACCCGGGCGTACCAGCAGGTCGAGCTGCAGGTGAACCGCGATCTGGTGGCCTGCTGGCTCAGCCGCAGCTACCTGGCGACCATCGCGAAGCCGCAGGTGAAGGGCATCGACCGCTACACGTCGAGGGACATGTTCTACGCCTCGGTCTGGCTCGACCGGTAACCGCGTCTCGACTGCCCGTCAGACCGGCGCCGGCGCGTCGGCCGGCCGCACGCTCCAGAGCCGGGCCGTGACCACGACGGCCGCGACGGTCAGCAGCGTCGCGGCCAGCGTCGCCGCGGTGGTGAAACCGGAGACGAACGCCTCCCCCGCGATCGTCAGCACCGGGATGGGGTCCGGCAACTGCCTCGCCGCGGCCACCGCGCCGCCGAGGGTTCCGGTCGCCGCCTCCGCCACGTCCGGCGGGAGCGCAGCGGGGAGAGCGCCCGTGATCTCGTCGCGGTAGACGGCGGTGGCGACCGTGCCGAGGACGGCGATGCCGACCGCTCCGCCGAACTCCGCTCCCGTCTCGCCGACGGCGGCGGCCGCCCCGGCGCGCTCCGGCGGCGCGGTCGTCACGATCAGGTCGATGGCCAGTGGTGCGACCATCCCGGTGCCGAAGGTGAGCACCGTGTACGCGGACATCACCGCCAGCACCGACGACCCGGTGCCGACCATGCCGACCATGCCGACCAGCGCGAACCCGGCGGCCGCCACCGCGGTTCCCGCGCCGACGACCACCGCGGGGCGCACCGTGCGCACGAGGACGGTCGCCAGCCCGATGCCGATCGCGGTGCCCGCGACGGTCGGCAGCATCCACAGTGCGGCGACGAACGGGCGAAGCCCCAGCACGAGTTGCAGGAACTGCACGGCGAGGTAGCCCATCCCGGCACTGGCGAGCACGATCACCGTCTGGGCACCGAGAGCGGCGCCGAACCCGCGGCTGCGCAGGAGCCGGATGTCGATCATCGGATCGGCCAGCCGGAGCTGTCTGCGGACGAACAGCACGGCGAACCCGCAGCCGCCCAGCACGGCCAGCGCCGGGGCCATCCCGAGCGCGTGCGCCGCCGCCTCCTTCACCCCGTAGACCACCGGGAGCACGGCCGCCAGCGAGAGCAGCGCGGAGAGCACGTCGAACCGGCCGGGACGCGGGTCCCGCGACTCCGGCACCAGCACCGGCCCCACCACGAGGAGCAGCAGCATCACGGGCACGTTGATCAGGAACACCGAGCCCCACCAGAACTGCTCGAGCAGCAGCCCGCCCACGATGGGGCCGATCGCGACCCCACCGGTGAACGCCCCGGTCCAGATGCCGATCGCGACACGGCGGTCCCGGTCCTCGGGGAACATCGAGCGGATCAGCGCCAGGGTGGACGGGGCGAGCACCGCGCCACCGACACCGAGCAGCGCACGTGCCGCGATCAGCATCTCGGGCGTGGACGCGTACGCGGCGAGGACGGACGCCCCACCGAACGCCCCCGCGCCGAGCAGCAGCAGCCGACGGCGCCCGATCCGGTCGCCGAGCGAGCCCATCGTGATCAGGAACCCGGCGATGAGGAACCCGTAGACATCCATGATCCACAGCAGCTGGGTGCCGCTGGGGGCGAGGTCGGCGCTGAGCCAGGGCGCGGCCATGAACAGCACGGACAGGTCCATGGAGGCGAGCAGGGCGGGCAGCACCAGTACGGCGAGCCCGAGCCAGGCCCGGCGGGCGTCGTTCATACGGGCGATCATACGTACGTATAAGACGCTTGTATAGAACGCACGTCCGTCCAGGACCTACGATCGCGCCATGGGACACCGCGAGGACCTGCTCGCCGGCGCGAAGCGCTGCCTCGCCGACAAGGGCTTCGCCGCCACCACGGCGCGCGACATCGTGGCCGCCTCCGGCACCAACCTGGCGTCGATCGGCTACCACTTCGGGTCGAAGGACGCCCTGCTCAACGCGGCGATCATCGACTCGTTCGACGACTGGGACGACGAGATCGCGCACGCCCTCCGGTGCGCCACGCCCAGCACGCCCGTCGACCGCCTGGAGGCGTTCCTCGACGGAGTCGTGGCCGCGCTGGCCAGGGACCGGTCCACGGCGGTCGCGAGCGTGCAGGCCTACGCGCGCGCCGAGCACACACCGGAGCTCCGGGACCAGATCGCCGATGCCTACGATCGCGGCCGCCGCTCGGTCGCCGCACTGATCCTCGACGTCGCCGAGGACGAGGTCGACGAACGGACGGCGCTGCAGCTCGGCTCGCTGGCCCTCGCCCTGGTCAACGGGCTGGTGCTGCAGACACTGCTCGACCCGGAGCGCGCGCCGTCCGGCCGCGACCTCGCCGCCGCCCTCCGCGCCCTCCGACCTGATGAGCCGGCGCAGGCGAGGACCGGGTCAGGCGGTGTAGCTCAGGGCGAGGCCGGGTCGGGGCCACGGGGTCGAGTAGAGGATCCCGCGGCCCGATGACGTGATGTAGGCCGTGCGCAGGTCCGGGCCACCGAAGCAGATGTTGGTGACGAAGAGGTCGGCCTCGGGCACCGGCACGGTCTCGACCAGCGCCCCCTCGGGGGAGACGACACTGACGCAGTTCGCGTAGAGGGTCGCGACGCAGACGTTGCCCTCGGCGTCCACGGCCAGCGAGTCCAGCCCCAGCATGCCGGGGAACGCGTGCAGCAGCGTGCCACCGTGCCGCGCCGCGGAGCCAGGATCGGGCCGCACGCGGCCCGGCCCGTCCAGCTCCCAGCACCAGAGCCGGCCGGTGAACGTCTCGGCGACGTAGACCCGCGAGCCGTCCGGGGACAGCCCGACCCCGTTGGGGGCGTTGAGCGGGTGGACGACCTCGACGATGCGCGAGCCGTCGGCCGTGGCGTAGTAGAGCCCGCCGAGGTCGGTATCCCGCTCGCGGGTCTTGCCCATGTCGGTGAACCAGAAGCCGCCGTGGCCGTCGAAGACGAGGTCGTTGGGTCCGCGCAGCCCCAGGCCGTCGACGTGGGTGTAGAGGTCACTCACCTCCCCGTCGAGGGTGACGCGCTGGATGCGGCCGCCGATGTAGTCGGCCGGCTGCGGACCAGGCGCCGTCAACCCGTTGCGGACCGACCAGGAGAACCCCCCGTTGTTGCACACGTACACCGCCCCGTCCGGGCCGATCGCGGCGCCGTTCGGGCCACCACCGGTGGTGGCGACCACCGACGTCGACCCGTCGGCGGCGACCCGGGTGAGCGTGCCGCGCTTGATCTCGACGAGCAGCACCGACCCGTCGTCGAGCGCGACCGGCCCCTCCGGGAACTGGAGTCCCCCGGCCACCACCGCGTGCGTCATTTCCCGTCTCCTGCCTGTCACTGCGTGCGGTCGATCCACGTGCCGGCCACGAAGAGGTCCCGGGTGATGTAGCGGTCGATCCCCTTCACCTCCGGCTTCGTGATGGTCGAGAGGTAGCTGCGGCTCAGCCACTGCACGGCGACCTCCTGGTTGAGCAGCAGCTCGATCTGCTGGTAGTCCTGCGTGCGCCGCGCCGGGTCGCCGGTGGCACTCGCGTCGCGTGCCAGCTGGTCGACCTGCGGGTTCTGGTACTTGCCGAAGTTGGACGAGCCGCCCGTCGTGTACACGCGGCTGATGCCGGGGAAGGGGTGGTCGAACGCCGCGATCTGGCTCGCCATGTCGAAGTCGCCGCCCTGCAGGACGCGGCCCGCGTACTCCGCGAGGTCGAAGTAGCGCACCTCGACCTTCACCCCCACCGCGGCCATCGACGCCTGCACGAACTCCCCGAGCGGCACGGAGCTGCGGTCGGTGGTGTAGACGAAGTCGGGGTCGCCGCCCGCGGCCCGGTAGGTGTCCACCAGCTGCCTCGCGCGGGCGACGTCGTACGTCGGCCAGGCGTCGGTGGCCTGCTGCGTGTGGTACGGGCTGTTCTCGTCGAACAGGCTCTGCGCCCTGATCAGCTGGTTGCTGAAGAAGGCGGCGCCGAGCGCGTTCGGATCCATCGCCGCCACGGCGGCCTCGCGCATCCGCCTGTCGTCGAAGGGCGCCCTGGTGAAGTTGAAGTAGTTGAGGACACCGCCGTTGCCCGGTCCGAAGTAGACACGCAGGTTCGGGTTGGCCGACGCCCGCACGAGCTCGGTGTTGAAGCCGCCGTTGATCGCGTCCACATCCCCGTTGGCCATGGTGGCGTAGCGGCTCTCGGTGTCGGGCAGTGGCCGGATCTCCACACCGTCGAGGTAGGGCATCCCCTGCTGCCAGTAGCCCGGGTTGCGTACCAGCTCCATCTTGTTGTCCCGGACCCAGTTCGCCAGCACGAACGGACCGGCTCCGACCGGGTGGCTCCCGACGTCGTCGCCGTACTGCGCCAGCGCGGCGGGCGAGACGATCATGCCGAGCGTGCCCAGCGACATGGGCTGGGCGAAGACCACCGGGAAGTCACCCATCGGGCCGTCGAGGACGAACTCCACCGTGCGGGGGTCGAGCGCCCGCATGGCGCTGATCCGCAGCGCGAACGCGTGGGCCGGCGAGGCGGCCTTGTCGATGTGGCGCCGGGTGTTGACGATCACCGCGTTCGCGTCGAGCGGCGTGCCGTCGGAGAACCGCACTCCGTCGCGCAGACCCAGCCGCCACGTCACGCCGCCGTCGGGGCTCGTCATCGACGCGGCGAGGTAGGGCGCCGCCGTGCCGTCGGGCGTCAGCTTGAGCAGCGAGTCGTAGACCATCGTCGCGGCGAGGTTGGTGTTCTGCCGCGTCGGGTCGAAGCTGATGATCTCCCGGTCGTTGCCGATGACGAGGGTGCCGCCGCGTTCCGGGGCGCCCTCCGCGTTCCGGTCTCCCCCGTAGGGGTCGAGGGTTCGCAACGTCAGCGCGGCGCCGGGACCGGTGGCCACCCTCTGGCCGCAGGCCGCCACCAGCACCGCGCACAGCAGCACGGCGGTGCCCACGACGCTCGTGCGGGCAGGGCGAAGAGGCAACCGCATCGTGCACTCCTCATCGAGTCGGCGGCGACCGGCCGACGGGCGGCCCCCACCCGGATGCCCGAGGAGTTCGAGGTGTAGCCCGCATCACAATGCTGAGCCCGGCAGACGCCCGGACCCAGCATCTGCGTGCACGATGCCGTGCCGATCCGTGCGGGCGCCCGGACCGCGACCGCCGCATGATCACGTCCACGACCCCGCCCCGGGCCGATGGGGTAGATGTGGGGTATGCGTCGGCGAGCGCGCGCCCGCCGACGCCCGACCGGAAGGATCACCATGAAGTTCGGCATCGGATGCTTCGTCACGGATGAGGGCATCGCACCGGGCGCTCTGGGCCGAGCGGTTGAGGAACGCGGCTTCGCCTCGCTGCTCGTGGCCGAGCACAGCCACATCCCGGTCTCGCGGCGCACTCCCTATCCGGCCGGTGGCGACCTGCCGAGGGTCTACTACCGCGCCCTGGACCCCTTCGTCGCGTTGACCGCGGCAGCAGCGACCACCTCGCAGCTGGTCGTGGGCACGGGAATCGCCCTGCTGGCCCAGCGCGACCCGATCAGCACGGCGAAGGAGGTCGCCTCCCTCGACCTGGTCTCCGGCGGCCGGTTCGCCTTCGGTGTGGGCGTGGGCTGGAACCGCGAGGAGATGGAGAACCACGGCACCGACCCCACCACCCGCGGCCGCCGCATGGACGAGTACCTCGAGGCCATGCGCCGCATCTGGACCGAGGACCAGGCCGAGTTCCACGGCGAGTTCGTGAACTTCGACCCGATCTTCTCCTGGCCCAAGCCCGTCCAGCAGCCCCATCCCCCGATCTACATCGGCGGCGGTGAGGCCAACTTCGGTCGGATCGCCCGGTTCGGCGCCCGGTGGCTCCCCAACGCGACGTCGGCGGACGCTCTCGCCCCACAGCTGGCGAAGCTGCGGGACGTCGCCGGGGCCGACGTCGTGGTCGCGGCCACGCACATCGGCCGTCAGGAGCCGGAGAAGCTCGCAGGCTACGCGGAGCTCGGCGTCGAACGCCTGACGCTGAACATCCCGACCGCACCTGAGGCGGAGACCCTGGAGCACCTGGACCGGATCGCCCAGCTCGCGGCCAAGGTCGGGTAGCGGGAGCGGCTCTCCGGCCGGTGCCTACGGCCGGAGCTCGTGTCCCGTGGTGCTGTCGATGTGCCCGGGGACGTCGCCCTCGGGCACGTTGCCGGTGGTCGAGGTGCCGCTCGGCTCGAACATGAGAATGGATCCACCGGGCGAGGACGGCTTGTGCTCGACCCCTGCGGGCACGACGAAGGTGTCGCCCGCGTGCAGCACCACGGTCCGCTCCTCCCCGCCGGTGCGCACGGTCACGTCGAAACGGCCGTCGAGCACCAGGAAGAACTCGTCGGTGTGGTCGTGGACATGCCATACGTGGTCGCCCAGGGTGTGGGCGATCCGGACGTCGTAGTCGTTCACCCGGGCCACGATCCGGGGGCTGTAGACATCGTCGAACGACGCCAACGCCGCGTTCACGTTGACGGGTGGGGGTGTCGTCATGCGCTCCATCGTGGCCCGGCGCCGGACCACGTCTCTTGTACGTCCTTGTCGGAGCCGTCCCGGCCCGCCGAGGCCTCAGCCGCCCGCCGGCCGGGCGGCGGCGCGGACGTCGGCCGGGGTGCCGAGGCCGGCCCCGGTACCGTCGGTGTGGCGCACCTGCTCCTCCCACGGCAGCCGGTAGCGACCGGCCACCAGGTCCTGCATGAAGGTGTAGGGACAGTCGGTGGCGCCACCTTCGACGGCGCTGTAGCCGCGGTGGCCCAGCTGGTAGATGTTGTTCTCCACGCCCCAGCCGCGCCGGGCCTCGTCCGCCCGTGCCGGCACCACCTCGGCGGTGACGATGCGGCCGGGAGTCCCGTCGCCCTGCTCCAGCACGGTGCCGTCGACGTCGCAGACCATGGCCTCGCCCTGCGAGTGGATCCCCGCCCCGTCCGGGCCCGCGAGGCAGACCGACGCGGTGTAGGCGAGGTTGCAGAACGCGTTGGCCTGGTTGGTGATCTGCCAGGCCTGCTGGATCGGGTAGGTGTAGCCGGCGGTGCGCAGGATGACGTTCGCCCCGCGGTAGGCGGCCTCGCGCGCGGCCTCGGGCAGCATCCCGTCGTGGCAGATGATGAGCGCCAGCCGGGAGCCGGCCGGCCCGTCGCACACAGGGATGCCGAGGTCACCGGGGTGCCACGGTTCGGCAGGCACCCACGGGTGCAGCTTGCGGTAGTGCAGCCGCAGCTCACCTGTGTCGTCCACGATGACCCCGGTGTTGAACGGCGCACCGCCCGGGTTGCGCTCCATGATCGAGAAGCACGCCCAGATGCGCGCCTCCGCGCACGCCGCACGCAGCTTCGCGATCTCCGGGCCGTCGACGTCGCAGAGCAGCCGGTCGTCGAGCCACGACGCGGGATCCAGGCCGTGCAGGCTGTACTCGGGGAACACCAGCAGGTCGGGCACGGGAAGGGCACGTCGCGCACCCGTCACCGTGGCGGCGATCCGGTCTACCGCGGCCGCCAGGTCCGGCGGCTCCGTCACGATCGGCACGGGGGCCTGCACGAGGCCCAGCACCATCCCGCCCGGTGACGGGTTCAGCCCACCCAGTCCACTCACGACGTCACTCCGATCCCGGCGGGCTCGCCCGCCTGCTCCTGCGCCCCCGCCTGTTCCTGCGCCCCCGCCTGTTCCTGCATCACTGCCTGTTCCTGAACCACTGCGGGCCAGCGATCCGCCCACGGACGGGCCCGTTCGAACGCCGCCGAGGCGCGCAGCACCGCCGCGTCGTCGAGGTGGCGCCCGACGATGTGCAGGCCGACGGGCAGTCCGTCGGCCGTCATCCCGGCAGGGCAGCTCGCGGCGGGCTGGCCGGTCATGTTGATCGGCTGGGTGAAGCTCAGCCACGCCGACGACCCGACGATGCGGCCGTCGACCTCCTCCGGGCCCTGCATCCCGAGCGCGAACGGCGGCACCGTGAGGGTGGGCGTGACCAGCAGGTCGTAGTCGGCCATGAGCCGCCACATCCGGTTGGTCACCGCCTTGCGCGCCATGACGGCGTCGGTGAGCTGCTCCCCCGTCCACCGGCGAGAGCACAGGTCGACGAGGTGGGGCGACATCTCACTGCCGTACCGCTCGACGAGCTCCCGCATTCCGGTCAGGTCGGTGTCGGCCACCACCAGGCGCCAGAACGTGTCCTGGGGGTCCGGCCAGCCGGGGTCGACCTCCTCGACGACGCACCCGAGCTCGCGGAACGCCTGCACGGCCTCCATCACGACCTGGCGGACCGCCGCGTCGACGGCGACGTAGCCCAGATCCGTGCTGAACGCGATGCGCATCCCGCGGACGTCCCCGCCCGTGGCGGTGCTCCAGTCGACGTCACCGGCCGGGATCGAGTGCCGGTCGCGCGGGTCGGGACCGGCGAGCACCGACATCATCAGCGCGGCGTCGTCGACGGTCCGGGTCATCGGGCCGATGCACTCGAGCGACTCCCAGCCCGACATCCCGGGGTACCGCTCGTCGCGGCAGCCGGGGTAGAGCGGGACCCGTCCCATCGAGCCCTTGAACCCGTAGACGCCGCAGTGCGCGGCGGGGATGCGCACCGATCCGCCGCCGTCACTGCCCAGCGCCACCGGTGACATTCCCGTGGCCACCGCGATCCCGGACCCGGCGCTGGACCCACCCGGGGTGAGGGCCGGGTTCCAGGGGTTGCGGGCGGTCGGCGAGACCGGGTTGTGCCCCACTGCGCTGTAGCCGAACTCGGGCACCGTCGTCTTGCCCAGCACCACGGCGCCCGCCGCGACGATCCGCTCGACCACCACGTCGTCCTCGTCGGGCACGAAGTCGCGGTACGCGGGCGACCCCGAGCGGGTCGGGATGCCGGCCGTCGCGATCAGGTCCTTGACGGCGACGGGCACCCCTGCCAGCGGGCCCACGTCCTCCCCGCGGGCCACGGCGTCGGCGATCTCGCGCGCCCGCTTCCGCGCGCGGTCGGCGGTGAGCTCGACGAAGGCGTGCAGCTGCGGGTCGAGCTGCTCGACGCGCTGCAGCGCCGCGTCGACGACCTCGACCGGTGACACCTCCCCGGCGCGGACCAGCCGGGACAGGTCGGTGGCCGGGAGCGAGCACAGCTGGGTGACGTCCACGGGTGTCCTCCTCTGCTTGCGCCGGTCAGGCGGCCGGCACCGATGCGGGCTCAGGGGCGGTGCTCGGGCTGAGCGCGTCGATCACCGCGTACACGACGCCACCCAGCACGAGGCCGGCGACGGCCTCGCTGAGCTGCGGGGCGAACACGTGCACGGCGTACGAGCCGATCGACGCGACCGCCCAGGCCACGAACGGGGCGGGGCGCCAGGCCCGCACGGCCCGGACGCCGCCGCGGCGGCGCAGCACCTGGTCGACGATGAGGATCGCGCCGATCGGCGGGACGAAGATGCCGAGCAGGTTCAGCCAGTCGGAGAAGTAGCTCCAGACGCCGGCGAGCGCCGCGACGAGACCCACGAGCCCGAGGACGACCGTGAGCACGCGCATCTTGCCGCCGGTCAGCTGGCTCCACCCGACGGCGCCGTTGTAGAGGCAGTGGCAGCAGACCGAGCCGAGGTTGGCGAAGACGAAGACCACCGCGATGACCGAGAGCACCGGGCCGTGGCTGGTGAGGATCGGCAGGAAGTCGCCACCGTTGGTGGCCGGGTCCACGGCCTTGCCTGCGGCGACGACCAGGCCGCCGACGAGCAGCGAGATGAAGTTGGCCACCGGGAAGGCGGTGAAGGCGGCCATCACGGCCTCGCGCCCGCTGCGCGACCAGCGCGTGAAGTCGGCGGTCATGGTGCCGGAGTCGGCGAAGCCGGCGATGGTGATCGTGACCGCGGCGCCGAGGCTGAAGACCGTGGCACCCGGGCCGCCACCCTGGTAGCTGGTGATGCCGGACAGCCCGCCGTTGCGGGCGGCGAGCACGAGCGCGACCACGGCGAGCACGACGAACATCGGGGCGGCGATGAGGCCGATGACCGTCAGCGCCCGGATGCCGATGAAGGTGATCGCGATGTAGAGCACGCCGGCGATCAGGATCATCCACGTCTCGTTCAGGCCGAGCGAGGTGTGCAGGGTCGACCCGGTGAGCCCCGTCTGGAACGCGAACCAGCCGATCACCACGGTGGACAGGAAGCCGGCCGCGATCGTCGCGCCGTGGCGGCCGAACGTCTCGGCGGCGGTGAGCGCGAAGTTCTTGCCGGTCCGGCCGGCGATGTAGCTCAGCGAGCCGACGTAGACGAGCAGGATGATGTTGCCGATGACGATGGCGGAGATCCCGCGCCAGAAGCCGAGGCCGTAGACGGTGGTGCCGCCGAACACGGCGTTGGTGATGATCATCGGGAAGCCGAACCAGACGGCCGACACGGAGCCGAGCGACCTCCTGCGCGACAGGGGTACGGGCTCGTGCTCGAACTCCGACTCGAGCTCGAGCGCATGGTGCTCGTGGACCTGCTGGTCCTTCTCACTGGTGGTGCTCACGGGGTGGTCCTTCCGATCGGGTGGGCCGGCTCGGCCATGGGCCGGCGGGACGAGCGCAGGTCGCAGCCGAGGCGACGCAGGCGGGCGCGGACGGCGCGCAGGAGCGCGGGGGCGTCCGGGGTGTCGCTGTGGACGCAGACGGTTCCGACGGACGCGAACGCGGGCGCGGCGAGCATGGCCTCGACCCGGTCGCCTGCGGCGGCCGGCGGACCGAGGTCCTCCGGCGTCCAGCCGAACATCATCACCGTCGCGTCCCGGTAGGGACGGTCGGCGAAGAACTCCTCGACGACCTCCAACCCGTGCGCCGCCGCGGAGGCGGCGAGGGCGGAGGAGGGCAGGGTGAACACCGGCAGGCCGGCGTCGAAGGCGCGGACGGCGCGGCAGACCGCGTCCGCCAGTTCGGAGTCGTCCATCGCCATCATGTAGAGCGCGCCGTGGAGCTTGAGGTGCGCGAGCGGGACCCCGGCGGCCCGGGTGAACGCGGAGAGCGTGCCCATCTGGGCCAGGCAGAGGTCGTACACCTGCTGCGCCGTCACGGCGATCATGCGGCGCCCGAAGCCCTCCCGGTCGGGCAGGCCGACGTGGGCGCCGACGGCGACACCGTGCCGGGCGGCGAGCTCGACGCTCGTCCGCATCGTGGCGGGGTCGCCCGCGTGGGCGCCGCACGCCACGTTCGCCGACGTCACCAGCGGCATCACCGCCTCGTCGGCGCCGTAGCGGTAGACGCCGAAGCTCTCGCCGAGGTCGCAGTTCAGGTCGAGCGTCCGGGGCGTCACCGGCGCCGGACCGACCGCCACGCTCATCGCGCCGCTCCGGCGACCACCCCGGGCCGGGGTGTGCCCACCGCGGGAAGAACCGGTGCCCGCCGCGGCTGCGCGTGCTCCTCCCAGGCCTTGGCGAACCTCAGCAGCTGCGTCTCCGCGAACGGGCGCCCGAGCACGTCCATCCCCACCGGCAGGCCGGCGGCGGTCAGCCCGACGGGCACGGTCATCGCCGGCAGGCTGCTCTGCGACGCGATCACCGTGTTGGTCGGGAACGTCAGCGCCGTCCAGCGCAGATCGGCCAGTTCCTGGCGGCTCGGAGGCGGTACCTGCACCGTCGGGTAGACGAGGACGTCGACGCCTGCCCCGGCCATCAGGTGCAGCAGCACCCGGCGGAACTCCTCCTGGCGCAGCCGCATCCGGTGGTAGTCCGGGCCGTCGGCCGCCACCCGCGGACCGTTCGCGATGTCCCCGATCAGGTCGGTCAGCGGGTGGAACATCCCGCTCGCGTAGATCTCGTCGAAGCTGTGCACCGGAGCCGTGGGACGGGCGGCGAGGAAGGCGGTGATGTCCTCCTTCGACTGCAGCGAGTACAGCGACGTGCCCCTGACCCAGTCCTGCAGGCCGGGCACCTCCAGCCCGTCGACGACCTCCGCGCCCGCGGCCCGCAGCTCACCGACGGCGGCCCGCACGAGGTCGTTGACCGGCCGCGACTCCGGATGGGCCCCGAACGCGTCGGCCAGTACGCCGACGCGGACACCGGAGAGGGTCGCTCCGGCCAGTGCGGCGGCGTAGCCCCCCGCCCCGGTGGTGCGGGGCGCCACCGCGGTGAAGGGGTCGGCGGGGTCGTATCCGACCATCGCGTCGAGGAGCACGGCGACGTCGCCGACCGTGCGGCACAGGGGCCCCGGCGTGTCCTGGAAATGCACGAGCGGCGAGAACCCGGTGCGGCTCACCAGGCCGGTGGTGGGGCGCAGCCCGAAGAGGTTGGCGAAGGACCCGGGGACACGGACCGAACCCCCCGTGTCCTCCGCGACGCCCAGCAGGCCCAGGTTCGCGGCGAGGCCCGCGGCGGTACCGGAGCTGGAACCCCCGATCTCGTGGGCGAGGGCGTAGGGGTTCTTCGTGTGGTCGGTGCGCGAGGAGAACGAGAACCAGCCGGCGGCGAAGTCGCACATCGCCGTCTTCGCGAGCACGACCGCCCCCGCCGCGCGCAGCCGCGACACCACGGTGGCGTCCTGCTCCGGGACGTAGTCGGCGAACAGCGCCGAGCCGAACGACGTGCGGATCCCGGCCGTCTCGGCCTGGTCCTTCACGAGCACGGGCACCCCGTGCAGCGGGCCGCGGAACTTCCCCGTGGCCGCGAACTCGGCGTCGAGGGCCTCGGCATCGGCGAGGGCGTTCCGGTTGACCGTGACGACGGCGCCGATGCGCGGGCCTGCGGCGTCGAGGTCGGCGATGCGCTGCAGGTACCAGCGCACGAGGTCGGCGCTGGTCGTGGCGCCGGCTCGCAGCTGGTCATGGAAGCCGGCGGTGGTGATCTCCTCGTAGGTCACCTCAGGTCTCCTCTCGTTCGGCGGGCGCGCCGCAGCGCCCCGGAGGCGGAACCTCCGAGGACACCCGCGACGCGCGGGTCGGTGGGGTTGTGGGGTTGTGGTGGTGGCC
>NZ_JAAXKY010000108.1 GCF_012911925.1 Pseudonocardia xinjiangensis
CGGTGGTGGGGGTGGGTCCGTCACCGGGCCGGCGGGGCCGACCACCAGCTGGTCGAGCAGCTCGCGCAGGGGCCCGGTGTCGCCGCGGAGCGCGGCCGCCGATGCCGCCACGTTGGCCGCCGGGTCCATCAGCGCCCAGCGGGTGCGGTACCCGGCGTCGCGGGCGAGCTGGGCGACGAAGGCGCGCTGCGTGCGACCGTTGCCCTCGCGGAACGGGTGCAGGAAGTTGATCCCGGCCAGCAGCTCCGCGAGGCGGCCGACGAAGGTGTCCCGGTCCAGTCCGCGCAGGTGGTGGTCGCGGGCGAGCCGCCCGAACAGCTCCTCCGCGAACGGGACGAGCCGCTGCGGCAGGCAGAACAGGCCGCCGCGCCCGATCGAGACGGTGCGCAGCTCGCCCGCCCAGTCGTACACGTCGCCGAAGATCACGTGGTGGAAGGACCGCAGGTGCTCGAGGTCGTAGCGTCCCGGCAGGTGGCCGCGCTGCAGGTCGTAGAGCCGCGACGCCGTCAGGGCTGCCTCGGCCCTCGCCAGCTCCTCACGGTCGCCGATCCCGAGGCGGTTGCGCAGGACCCCGGTGTCCAGATCGAGGTACGGGTCCCAGCTCACTGCGGATAGCGCGCCAACACCTGCTCGCGGAGCTCATCGGTACTCATGGCGCCCGCGGCCAGGGCGGTGAACATCCCCAGCACCTCGGGGCCGGGCTCGAGGCCCTCGGCCCGGACCGATGCCAGCGCCTCGGTCACCGCGTCACGCCGCTCGGCGGCCGCCACCAGCTCCTCGTACTGGGAGACGGACATGACCACCGCCTCCGGCCTGCGGTGGGCACCCACGAAGACGGGCCCGTTGCCCGGGCTCTGGACACGTTTGAGAGTGGCGGCGAGGCCGGCGCGGAACTCCCGGAACGACAGGACTTCCGGCGGCCGCATAGCCAGAAGGTACACGAATGCGTACGCGTGCCGGGCGGACCAGCTCCCGCCGGCGGATTGCAGCAAAGCCACTTTGCTGCAATCCGCTTGCGTCAACGTGGCTTTGCTGCAACGGGGTGGGGGTGGTTCTTGACATCCGCGGTGGGACGATCTTGACTCCGGGGATCCGGCTCCGGTGACGACTCAGCTCGGGGGACGACAGTGACGGCAGGACAGGGTGGGCCGGCGGGATGGGCGCACGGGGAAGCCGGCTGAACGGACCGTCGGCATGAGATCGCGCGACACCCGCACGGCCTACCTGCTGCTCGCACCGAGCCTGTTCGGCGTGGCGGCGTTCCTGGTGCTGCCGATCCTGGTCGTGGTGTGGCTGGCCCTGCAGCGCTGGGACCTGATCGGCCCCCGCACGTTCGTCGGCCTCGACAACGTGGTGGCCGTGGCGCAGGACGGCCGGTTCGCCCGGTCGCTGCTCGTCACCGCCGTGTTCGTGGCGATCGTGATCCCGGCGCAGACCGTGTTGGGGCTCGGCGCGGCACTGCTGCTCAACCGGGGCCTGCGCGGCTCGGCGGTCTTCCGGGTGCTGTACGTGCTGCCGTGGATCTGCGCGCCGCTCGCGCTCGGGGTGGTGTGGCGCTGGATCCTCGCCCCCACCGACGGCGCGCTGAACGCCCTGATCGGGCACCGCATCGAGTGGCTGAGCGACCCGGTGCTCGCGCTGCCCTCCGTCGCGGCCGTCACGGTGTGGACGCAGGTCGGGTACGTCGCCCTGTTCTTCGTCGCCGGGCTGCGCGCGATCCCGTCGACGCTGCTGGAGGCCGCCCTGCTCGACGGCGCGGGGCCGTGGCAGACGTTCCGGCTGATCACCCTGCCGCTGTTGCGTCCCACGCTGTTCTTCGTGCTGGTCACCGGCGTGATCTCGACCTTCCAGGTCTTCGACTCGGTCTACGCGCTCACCCCGAAGGGCGGCCCGCAGGGGGTCACCGACGTCGTCGCCGGCCGGATCTACTACGAGGCGTTCGAGTCCCGCGCCGTCGGGCAGGCGGCGGTGATGGCCGTGGTGCTGTTCGTACTGCTGGTGGCGATCACCCTCGTGCAGCAGCGGTGGTTCTCCCGCCGCACGACCTACGACCTGTCGACGTGAGCGCCCCGTGACCGTGCCCCGGATCCTCCGCAACGGAGCCGCCTACCTGCTGCTCGTCCTCGGGGCGGTACTCACGCTGGCCCCGTTCCTGCTCAGCCTGATGACGGCGCTCAAGACCCCGCTGCAGTTCGCGTCCCAGCAGGTGCTGGCCCCGCCGGCCCCGCCGACGGTCGCGAACTTCGGCGAGCTGTTCGGTGGCCGCTACGACTTCGTGTCGCCGATCGTGGTGACCGCGCAGGTCGTGGCCGTGATCCTGATCGGACAGCTGCTCTTCTCGGTGTTCGCCGCCTACGCGTTCGCCCGGCTGCGTTTCCCCGGGCGCGACGCGCTGTTCTGGGTGTACCTAGCCACGTTGATGGTGCCCCAGGCCGTCACGATCATCCCGCTGTACGCGGTGTTCGCCGATCTCGGACTGCGCAACACGTTCTGGGCGCTGGTGCTGCCCCAGCTCTTCGGCTCGCCCTACGCGATCTTCCTGCTGCGCGAGTACTTCCGCACCATCCCCGCCGACCTGCTCGACGCCGCGAAGCTCGACGGCGCGGGCACGCTGCGCACCGTGGCGCACGTCGTGGTCCCGATCAGCAGGCCGATCCTCGCGACGCTGGCGATCATCACCGTGGTCACCCACTGGAACAGCTTCCTGTGGCCGCTGGTGATCACCACCGGCCGGCAGTGGCAGGTGCTGACGGTGGCCACCGCGAGCCTGCAGTCGCAGTACAACGGCAACTGGACGATCGTCATGGCCGCCACCACCGTCGCGATCCTGCCGCTGCTGGTGCTGTTCCTGGCCTTCCAGCGCCATGTCATCCGCTCGATCACCCTCACCGGCTTCCGCTGAACACACAGGAGTGGCACCCATGAGACTGCGCCGGCTGGCCGCCGTGGCGGCCGCACTGTTCGTGCTGGCCGCCTGCTCACCCGCGGGCCCGGACGACCCACCCGCCGCGGACGGCGTCACCACGGTCTCGGTCCGGGTGTGGGACGACCAGGTCGCCGCGGCGTACGAGAAGTCGTTCGCGGAGTTCAGCAGGCAGAACCCGGACATCCGCGTGCAGGTGAACACCACGTCGTACGCCGACTACTTCACGGGTCTGACCCTCGACGTCGCCAGCGGCACCGCCGACGACATCTACTGGCTCAACGCGCTGTACTTCGGCGCGCTCGCCGACGGCGGCAAGCTGATCGACATCGGCAAGGCGCTGCCCGACGAGGTCGGCGGCTGGGTGCCGGCCGCGGTGCAGCAGTACACCCGCGGCGGGACGTTGTGGGGCGTGCCGGCGCTCACCGACGGGCGCATCGTCGTCTACTACAACAAGGCGATGGTCGAGGCGGCGGGCGTCGACCCGCAGAACCTGACGTGGAACCCCACCGACCCGGCGGCCGACACCTTCCTGCCCGCCGCGAAGAAGCTGACGCGGGACGCCGCCGGGCGCACCGCCGACCAGCCCGGCTTCGACCCCGGCACGGTCACGCAGTACGGCTTCAACGCCGGGCGCGACCTGCAGGCGATCTACTACAACTTCATCGGCGAGAACGGGGGCCGCTTCCAGGCCCCCGACGACACGTTCGCGTTCACCGAGCCCCGCAGCGAGCAGGCCTTCTCCTACCTGGTCGACCTGATCAACACCCACCACGTGGCCCCGCCGGCGTCCGCCACCAACACCAACTACGACTTCAGCCGCGACCAGTTCCTGCAGGGGAAGATGGCGCTGTTCCAGTCGGGCACCTACAACCTCAAGAACATCGACGACGGCGCCACCTTCGCGTGGGGCATCGCCCCGCTGGTCGCCGGGCCCGCCGGCCGCGTCAGCGTCGTGAACAGCGTCATCGCCGCGGGCAACGCCGACAGCCCGCGCCGCGACGCCATCCTGCTGGTGCTGCGCTGGCTCGGCTCGGAGCAGGGAGCCTCGTTCGTCGGCGGGGAGGGCGCCGCCCTCCCCGCCGTGACCGCGGCTCAGCAGGGCTACAGCGACTACTGGGCCGGACGCGGCGTCGACACCCGGTACTTCGGCGCCGCAGGGGGCACCGACACCATCCCCGCGCCCTCCGGACCCAAGTTCGGCGCGGGTTCGACCGCGTTCGAGCCGATCTTCAACGACGTGTTCGCCGGGCGGGTGCCGGTGGCGGAGGGGTTACGGGCGGCCCAGGACGCCGGGAACGCCGCGTTGCGCTGACGGGGCGCACGCAGGACCGCGAGCGCTGATCCCCGGCCCGCGACGCGGGGCCGGTGGTCAGTGCACTCCCTCGGGCGCCGGGCCGGCCAGGCTCTGCGCCGCCGCGCCCTCCATCGCTGCGGCCCCCTCCATCACGGCCTGGAGCCGGGCGAGCATGTCGAGGACCTCGTGCTTCTGCTCGGCGCTCAGCCGTTCGAGCCCCACGAACGACGTGGACATCTCCTTCATCGCGGCCTCGGCGACCGCGCGCCCCGCCGGTTCGAGCCGGACGAGCAGGCCGCGCAGCTTCTCCGGGTCGGGCATGCGGGCCACCAGGCCCACCTCGACGAGCCGGTCGACCTGCTTGCTGACCGCACCCGAGGTGATCAGCAGGAGCCGGAACAGCTCCGTGGGGCTCACCGCGTACGGAGGGCCTCCACGGCGCAGCGCCAGCAGCACCCTCAGATCGCCGGGACCCAGGCCGTGGCTACGGGCGATCGCGACGACCGCGCGTTCCACGTGCTGGGCCAGCCGCTGCAGAGTGACCGCGACCGTGGCCGAGGTGACATCGAGGCCGCCGAGCTCGGCGGACCACAGTTCGGCCATCCGGCGCGGATCGGGACCGGCGGGATAGAGCTGCGCTCCGTCGGCGGGCATCAGGACCGCCGCCGAGATGTCCGAGATTGCGCACGGCACACCAGTGTTTCGCCCCCCAGCTTCACTCACACATTCTATCGCCGCCCGCTGCCCTCTCCCTTTCGGATCATATGTCCGTATTCGTCGGAGCCGTCGGGATAGGACCCGGGATTCATTTCCTGGAATGTCCCGCGATGGGTGGTTGCGGGCGGCGCGGCCCGACGATGCCCGTCACGTGATGTCCCATCTGGCCGCCGCGGTTACGTTCGGGTGGTGACAACCACGCCGCAGGACCGGAGCCGGCCGCCTCGCGAGTCCGCCGACCTTCGCGCGGCCACGCTCGACGCCGCGGCCGCCCTGTTCGCGGCGGAGGGCCTCAGCGGGCTCGTCGTACGCCGGATCGCCGCCGCTGCCGGATGCTCGACGATGGCCGTCTACCACTACTTCGACGGCAAGCAGGGGCTGCTCGAAGCGCTGTACCTCGAGGGACACCGGCGCCTGAGCGACGCTCAGCACAGCTGGCAGTTCACCGACGACCCCGAGGCGGACGTCCGCAACACCTGCCTCGCCTACCGCGAGGTCGCGCTCGCCCATCCCGGTTACTTCCAGGTGATGTTCGGCCACCAGCCGCCCGGGATCCCCCGGCCGTCCGGGGAGATCCGCGCACGGGCTCGCGAGAACTACGCGCGGTTCATCACAGTGGTGCGCCGCTGGGGGGAACAGCACCCGCTCGTCACGGACGCCGAGTCCGCCGCGCACGTCCTGTGGGCGACCGGGCACGGGCTCGTGATGCTCGAACTGACCGGCAACGCCCCCCGCGCCGACCTCGCCGCGCGGTATGCCCTCGGCGTCGATGTCGCGATGCGCGGCCTGCAGCAGTAGTTCACGGGCCTCGGCCACGCCGTGCTATAACGTTTGTTATGGCGGTGGCCCGAGGGGTCTCGGCGAGTCCGCAGCCACGCACAATGTCCATTTCGTGCTTTTCCCAGGAATGGCGGCGGGCGACCGGGGGGTCCGCCCGCGGCCATCGGCGACGAGGAGTTGACGTGGGTGGGAAGGGGCTGTCGGCGGGGATGTCGTACGCGCGGGGCGAGCAGGACGATCCGCTCCGCGAGCTGACCGTCGGCGCAGCGCTCGACCTGGCGGCCGCCGACTGGGGACCGCGAACCGCACTCGTCGAGTTCGGCCCGGACACCGCCGGGCGCCGATGGACGTTCGACCAGCTGCGGCAGGAGGCGCACCAGGTGGCCCGCGCGATGCTGGAGCGCTTCCGTCCGGGCGAGCACGTCGCCGTGTGGGCGGCGAACCGCCCGGAGTGGGTGCTGCTGGAGATGGGCGCCGCGTACGCGGGCCTCACCCTCGTGACGGTCAACCCGGCCTACCAGGTGGGCGAGCTGGCGCACGTGCTCGGCCAGTCCCGCTGCGACGGGGTGTTCGTGCAGGACACCTACCGCGGCCGCGACCTGCTGCCGGTCGTCGAGGAGGCCCGCCCGGGGCTCCGCGAGCTGCGTGAGGTCGTCGCCCTCTCGGGCTGGGACGAGTTCCTGGCGTCCGGCGACGGGGCAAGGGAGCTGCCGTCCGTGGACCCCGGCGACATCGCCCAGATCCAGTACACGTCCGGCACCACGGGCACCCCCAAGGGCGCCCAGCTCACCCACCGGGGCCTGGTCAACGTCGGCCGGTACTACGCCGTGGTGAACGGCGCAGGCCCCGACGACGTCTGGGTCAACCCGATGCCGATGTTCCACACCGCGGGCTGCGGGCTCGCGACACTCGGGGCGCTGCAGACCGGCGGCATGCACGTCCTCCCCCCGGGATTCGACGCCGGGGTCATGTTGGACGCCTTCGCGTCCGCGCGCGGCACGATCCTGCTCAGCGTGCCGACGATGCTGATCCGGATGCTCGACGAGCAGTCGGCGCGGCCGCGGGACCTGTCGAGCTGGCGGTTGTCGACCCTCGGCGGCGCACCGGTCCCGCCGGAGCTGGTGCGCCGGGCGGAGCGGGAGCTGGATGTCGCCGTGACCATCGGCTTCGGCCAGACCGAGGCCTCGCCCTACATCACCCACACGCTGCCCCACGACCCGAATCCGGAGTGGATCACCACGGTGGGGCGCCCGCTGCCCCATTGCGAGGTCCGCATCAGCGATCCGGCGAGTGGTGCGCCGGTGGCGCTCGGTGCCGTCGGTGAGGTCTGCGCGCGTGGGTACGGGGTCATGAGGGGCTACTTCGACGCCCCGGAGGCCACTGCCGCCGCCCTGGACGCCGACGGCTGGCTGCACACCGGCGATCTCGGCAGCATGGACGGTCTCGGCTACCTCCGCATCGAGGGCCGGCTGAAGGACATGATCATCCGCGGCGGGGAGAACATCTACCCGCGGGAGATCGAGGATCTCCTGTTCACCCATCCGCAGGTCGCCGACGTGTCGGTGGTCGGCCTCCCCGACCCGGAGATGGGCGAGACGGTGGCCGCCTTCGTGCGCCCCACCCCGGGTTCGGACCCGAGTGCCGACGAGCTGGCGGCGTTCTGCCGGCGCAGCCTCGCCGCGTACAAGACACCGCGGGTGTGGCGGTTCCTG
Source organism: Pseudonocardia xinjiangensis (assembly GCF_012911925.1). Lineage (GTDB taxonomy): Bacteria > Actinomycetota > Actinomycetes > Mycobacteriales > Pseudonocardiaceae > Pseudonocardia > Pseudonocardia xinjiangensis. The sequence goes on from NZ_JAAXKY010000108.1 coordinate 7,430, forward strand.
GAGACCTTCCCGCAGACCTCGTCCGGCAAGATCCAGAAGTTCGTGCTCCAGGAGCGCTACCTGGCGGACCTGGCGACCGACCAGCACTGATCCCGTCCCGCCGGAGGCGCCGCAGGGGCGACGCCTCATAGGATGAGGTTATGACCCTGCCGTCCCGGGTCGCGGATCTCGGGGCCTTCGACCTGCTCATCTCGGTGGCCGAGACGGGCAGCATCGGCCAGGCCGCCCGCCGGCACGGGATCTCCCAGCCCGCGGTGAGCGCACGCCTGCGGGCACTGGAGGCCACGCTCGGGGTGACGCTGCTCGAACGCTCACCACGCGGCGCGCGGCTCACCCCGGCGGGCTCGCTGGTGGTCGACTGGGCCCGCCCCGCGATCGACGCCGCACACGCCCTGGACGCCGGGCTCGCCGCGCTGCGGGTGCAGAAGGAGTCCCGGCTGAGCGTCACGGCGAGCCTGACCGTCGCGGAGTACCTGCTCCCCGGCTGGCTGGCCGCGTTCCGGGCACAGCACCCCGCCACCAGCGTCCGGCTCACCTCCCACAACTCCGCCGACACGGCCGCGGACGTCCGCAGCGGCGCCGCCGACGTCGGGTTCGTGGAGGGTCCGGACACTCCCCCCGGGCTCGACGCATTGACCGTCGCCCACGACCAGCTCGTCCTGGTGGTCGGCACCGGCCACCCGTGGGCACGGCGCCGCGCGGTCGACCCCGCGCGGCTCGCCTCCATCCCGCTGGTCTCGCGGGAACAGGGCTCGGGCACCCGTACCTACCTCGAGCAGCAGCTCGCCGCGGCCGGGCACGGGCCGCTCACCGCCCCCATCCTCGAGCTGTCCTCCACCACCGCCATCAAGAACGCCGTCATCAGCGGGATCGGCCCCGCGGTGCTCAGCTCGCTGGCCGTCACCACCGAGCTGGCCGCGGGCACGCTGGTCGCCGTACCGATCCGACAGCTGGACCTGCGGCGCGCGCTGCGCGCGATCTGGCCGGCTCACCAGCGGCTCGACGGCCCCGCCCGCGACCTCGTCCGCACCGCGGCCCACCACGCGTCCCAGCCGTCCGCCATCGGGTGGCGGAGGCCGCCCGCCACCACCGGCTCCTGACGGGCATGATCGGGAGGAGCGGCCGGCGGACCCGCCGGTACCGGCTCGACGGAACGGGGGGACTGCGGTGCCGTTGACGTCCTACGGCGTGGTGGCGGGACGGGTGGTGGACACGCGCCGGGAAGGCTCGTCGGACTCCCCGCACTACCAGATCCACCTCGTCGACGACGCGGGAACGCACTACCGGGCGGCGGTGAACGTGGAGTCCGCGCAGGCGCCCTCCGAGCTGCGCTATCTCGTCGTGGACGACTTCCGCCATCCGGTCACCGCCGCGCTGCCGGCGCCCGGATCGGGCTGGACGGCACTGCCGTCGGGCCCCGGCGGGGCGAACCTCGACTACATCCGCGGCAACCTGTTCGACCCGGCGGCCATGCGGCTGCTGCCCCCGGATGTCACCGGCCCGGACAACGACCTCGCCGACCTCCTCGACCATTACGTCCTGCGCGCCCGGGCCGACGCGCAGGCCGCGGCGTACGTGTTCGGGGAACGGTGGGGCCCGGAGGGCACAGCCGACCAGGTGTTCGGGTTCCGGCCCGGCAACGGCGTGCACGACGTCCACATGAACCAGGGCAACAGCGGGTCGTTCGTGCGCGACGACGGGGTGTGGCAGGACGGGGGGCTGCTCCTGCACCTCGCTGCGGAGTCCCGGTGGGTGGCGATCTTCCTGGCCTTCCAGAGCCAGGCGTGGCACACCGACGACACCACCGGCCACACCCTCCCGGGCACCGAGCCACACCCCACGGTCGGGGGCGCCCCGGCCCGGATCGTCGCGGCGCTGGTGAACCCGGTGGGTCCCGCACCGGAGGCGGAGACCGTCACCCTGATCAACGCCTCCCCCTCCCCCGTCGACGTCACGGGCTGGCGGCTCGCCGACCGGTCGCAACGCACCTGCCCGGTGCCGGCCGGGATGCTCGCCGCCGGCGCCACCCTCGTGGTCGCGACCACCGACGGGGTCACCCTGGGCAACGGCGGCGGCACGATCACCCTGCTCGACGCGCAGGGCCTGAAGGTGGACGGGGTCTCCTACACCGCGGAGCAGGCAGGCGACGAGGGCTGGACCCTCGTCTTCTGACCGTCACTGCTCGCCGGGCTGCCGCGCCGGTTGCGCGACTGCCCCGGCGCCGTCACGGAACCGGCCCGGGCGGAACGGGGTGAGCAACGCCGACTCCTCGCCGAACACCTCGTCCGCGACGAGCCGCCGCAGCAGCGGGGCGAGGGTGATCCCGCTGTGGGTGGCCACCACGTAGAACCAGGCGTCGCGGTCGGAGAAGCCCGCGACCGTCAGCCCGTCGGCCGGCAGCACCCGCTGCCCGATCCGCAGGGCCGCCATCGGCACGCCCGCGGTGGCGGGCAGCACCTCCGCCAGCCGGACGAGCAGCTCGGCGGCGACAGCGCCGTCGACAGGCCGGCCCGGATCGGCCCGCGCGTCGAGGTCCAGCCCTTGGAGCAGCAGCCGGCCACCGCCCTCGGGGCGAACGCCCAGGCGCGACCCGGTGAGCACCCGCGACAGCCGGACCGCCACCGGCTCGGTGGTGGCCAGGAAACCCACCGCCGCCGAGCCCGCTCGGTTCGCGTCGACCAGCGGCACGTCGATCCCGGCCCACCGGGCCATGCCGTCCGTCCGCCGTCCGCTGCAGCTCACGACGACGTCGGCCGGGTGACGGACGCCGTCGACGGAGGTGACCACCGCACCTGCCCCCGTGCGGTCGACACCGACGACCGCGCTGCCGGCGCGCACCTGGACGCCGCGGTCCCTTGCCTCGCCCAGCAGCCGGGCCAGCAGCACCAGGGGCAGCGCGTGCCCCTCCTCCGGGAAGAACGCGTAGTCGGCGTCGTCGCCGGGCACCGCCAGGTCCGGTTCCAGCTCCTGGGCCTGCCTCGCGGTCAGCCACCGCGCCGGATAGTCCCGGCCGTGCAACCGCTCCATCCGCGCGGCGAGCGCCGAGCGATGCCGGTCGGTGACCGCCCACTCGAGGTTCCCCGTGGGAAAGAACCAGGGTGCCCGCTCCCCGGCGAACGCGTGGTGCGCGCGCACCCCGGCGTGGTTGAGCGCGTGGTAGTGCTCGGGCTCCTTGTTGGCCGAGTTCACCCACGCGAAGGACGTGCCCGTGGTGCCCGCTCCGGGCCGGACGGCCTCCAGCACGGTGACCTCGGCCCCCCGCTCGGCCAGTCCCACGGCTACGGCCGCCCCCACCACACCGGCCCCGATCACCACGACCCGCACGTCACTCCCCAACTGCCGTCCGCGCCTCAGGACACCTGCATACCGCGCCGGGTCACCGGTCGGCGACCAGCCCGGCCGCCTCGGCCACGGTCCGGGCCTCCTGCTCGATGGCTGCGGCCAGCACGTCCAGGTCGCCGATCACCCCGCGGTCGGCGCAGAGCCCGAAGCACAGCCGGTCGCCGACCGAGACGACCGCGGCACGCAGCGCGTGCCGCTCCCCCACCTCCGCGATGGAGTGGATCGCCTCGACGTCCACGCCGAGCACGCTGACCTGCTGCCTCGGGCCGGGCACGTTGGAGACGTTGAGCGCGAACGCGCGGGGGGCGGCCTGCAGGTCGGAGCACCAGCGCCGCAGCCGCGGCGAGGCCCGGCCCAGCCGGTCGAGCAGCTCGGCCATCTCCTGCGCGTCGTGGCGCGACTTGCGCAACGCCGTCTCGCGGCGGACCGCGACGAGCCGGGCGACCGGATCCGGCTCGTCCAGCGGCAGGCTCACGCAGAAGTAGGAGTCGCGGTTGCCGGTCGGCTCGCGCTCGTTGTGCAGGCTGACGGGCACCCGCACGCGGACCGGATGGAGGGGACCGTGCCGGTGCACGATCCAGGTGCGCAACGCCCCCGCCATCACGGCCAGCACCGCGTCGTTCACCGTGGCGCCGGCCAGTGAGCGGGCCGACGTGCGCAGCCGGCCGAGCGAGGTCATCGCGAACGCGACGCCGCGGTCGGGCCCGATCGGCAGGTCGAACGGTGAGCGGCGGGTGCTGGGCAGGAACTCGCGTTCGAGGAAGCCCGCCAGGTGGTGGCGGCGCCGGGCGTCGTCGGCGGCTTGCGTGCGGGCCGCGGGCCGGGCGCCGGGCGGCCCGCCGGCGCGGCTGTCCCACAGGACGGTGCGCGCCAGCCGCATGGCCGTGGTCCCGTCGGCCAGTGCGTGGTGCAGCCGCCAGACCAGTGCCGTGCCTCCCCCGGCCAGTGGGCCGAGCAGATCCATCCGCCACAGCGGCCTGCGCCGGTCCAGGTGCTGCTCGAACAGGCGGGCCACCTCGTTGCCCAGCGCGACGTCGTCGAGCTCCGCGGTCGAACGGGCTTCCGCGATGTGGTCCCGGACGTCGAACGCCGGGTCGACGTGCCACTCCGGCCGGTCCGGCGGCCCGCCCAGCCGCCAGGTCAGCCGGGGCGCGCCGGCCAGCCGACGACCGACGGCGGCCCGCAGCCCGGCGGCCGTGGCCTCTCCCGGCCCGAGCCGGATGACCTTGCACGTGTGGCCCACTACGGTGGGGCCCTCCAGCGCGAGGATCGCCCGGTCCTCGGCCGTCAGCGGCACCGTCATCCGCACACTGTGCCCCCGGGACACCCCGTGAGCACTGTGGAGCCCTGCTGCTGATCGAGGACCGTCCGGATGTGCACATCGGAGCCGAGGTGCGAGGAGGACCACTGGAGATCAGTTTGCCCGTAGGATGGCGGGGTGATTTGTCCCAAGTGTCGGAACGTCATGCATACCGTCGACCGGCGAGGCGTGCACATCGAGCAGTGCCAGGGCTGTCGGGGGATCTTCCTCGACCGCGGGGAGCTCGAGCAGATCGCCAACGCCGAGCAGAGCTACTACGGCCCGCCGGGAGCGCCGGCAGGCCGCTTCTCCGACTCCCCACCGCCCTACGGGCGCCGCGGGCATGACGACCACGGGTACGACCCGCGGCACCAGGGCGGCCACTACCGCGACTCGCCGCCCCCGTACGGCGGCCACAAGGGCGGTCACCAGGGTGGCCACAAGCGCCGCAAGGGCTTCCTCGAGGAGCTGTTCGACTGATCGGCGAGCCCGTCCCTGTGGACCTGCAGATCTGTGTCGGCTGCGGCGACCGGTTCGACCGGCCGGTGGTCGCGGCCGACGGGCCGGTCCTGGTGTGCGCCCGTTGCGGTCATCGGCAGCCGTTCCGGCGGCTGCCGATGTTCGCCCTCACCGGTCCCAGCGGAGCGGGGAAGTCCACGATCGCGCGGCTGCTCACCCCCGCGCTCGGCGACGTGGCCGTCGTGGTCGAGCAGGACGTCCTGTGGACGGGCGGCCTGCAGGACCCTGCTGACGACTTCCGGGCGTTCCGCTCCACCTGGCTGCGGATGGCCGCGATGATCCACCAGAGTGGACGGCCGGTGGTGCTGGTCGGCACGGTCGTCCCCGTCCAGCTCGAACGCCTGCCCGAGCGCGTGTTCGTCGGCGACATCCACTACCTCGCGCTGGTGGGTGCGCCGGAGGTGCTGCGCTCCCGGCTGCGGGACCGGCCGGCGTGGCGCGGCTGGGACGAGGAGCGCATCGCCGAGACCCTCGAGTTCAACGACTGGTTGCGCAGCAACGGTCCCACTCTGGAGCCACCCGTCGACCTGCTCGACACCACCACGCTCCCCTACGAGGACACGGTCCAGACGGTCGTGGACTGGGTGCGGAAGGGCTGCAGCGATCTGGGCCCGTCCTAGCCTCGCGCCACGGAGCTCAGGGCGTCCAGCACCCTGTCGGCTCCGTCCTCGGTCGCGATCGCCGCGGCCACCTCACGGGCCCGTCCGGCGAACGACTCCTCGGTCGTGACCTTGCGCAGGGAGTCGGCGAGCGCGCCTGCCTCGAGCCGGTGGAACGGCAGCGCGCCCGGGCTCACCCCGAGCCGGACGAGCCGCTGTGCCCAGAACGGCTGGTCCGCCGTCAGCGGGGTCGGGACGGCGGGCACCCCGGCGCGCAGCCCGGCCGCCGTGGTTCCGGCACCGCCGTGGTGGACGACGGCGGCCATCTGCGGGAAGAGCCAGTCGTGGGGTGTGTCGCCGATGACGAGGACGTCGTCGCCCGCTCCGGTGAGCCCGCCCCAGCCCTGCTGGAGCACCACCCGCAGGCCCGCGCGCCGCGCGGCCGTCAGGAACAGCCGGCCGAGCCGTTCGGTATCGCGTGGCGCCATGCTGCCGAGGCTGACGAACACCGGCGGCGGTCCGGCGGCGAGGAAGTCCACGAGGCGCGGCTCCGGTTCCCAGCCCGGTGACCGTTGCGGCCACCAGTAGCCGACGACGCGGCGATAGGGGGGCCAGTCCGCTGGAGTCCGGAGCACGGTGGGGCTGATCCCGTAGAACACCGGCCAGCGCTGCTCGTCGAGCCGGCGGAAGAAGGCGCCGGCGGTGGTCGGACGAAGCCCGAGACGGGCCCGCAGGTCGTTCACCGCACCGCGGAACGGCAGCATGCCCGCGGTGCGCACCGTGCGAGCGGCCGCGCGGTTGCCCCACCGGCCGAGCGACCGGGTGGTGACCGTCCACGGTGGGAACTCGCCGGTGGGATCCAGCGGCTGCAGGTACACCCCCGCACTCGGGATGCCCTTCCCTTCGGCGACGTGCTGCCCGAGGAAGCCCATGGCCGAGAGCATCAGGAAGTCCGCGCCCTCCGTCGCGGCCTCCGTCGCCTCGGCCATCGCCCCCCAGTGCCGCGCGTACATCCGCGCGAAACGGGCCATTGCGAGCGGCGACGTCCGGAGCACCTGCTGCCCCTGCGCCGAGCCGAGCTCGTCACGGACGTCCATCGGCAGCGGACGGAAGCCCAACCCGCGCTCCCGCACCATTGCCTCGAACGGCGCGTGCGCGGCGATCGCCACCTCGTGACCGGCGGTCTGCAGCCGCGTTCCGAGTCCGGTGTAGGGAGCGACATCACCCCACGTCCCCACCGCGACGATCACGATCCGCATCCGCGGATTCTGCCTCTGCCGCCCCGTCAGGAGAAGCCCAGCCGCGCGAGGGGCTCCACCAGCTCCCGTTCCTCGTACGACAGGTGCGACAGCAGGGTGTCGGTCAGCAGGTCGACGGCGGCGCGCAGCTCCTTCACCCCGTCCGGCCCGCTCACGAACGAGACGAGTGCGCGGTCGACTCCCTCGAGGACACCGTGGATGACCTGGTGCTCCTCCGCGAGCCGGTCGATCACCGGTTCGAGCCGGCGGTCGGCGCGCCGCAGGTGCGGGAACAGGCTCCGGTCCTCCAGCGTGTGGTGCACGGTGACGATCCGGCAGTACGACTCGCAGTACGTGCCGAGGGTCCAGTTGTTCTGGCGCATCGTCATGGTGTTGATGTGGGACCGCGCGGTGCCGGGATCCATGGTTCCGGCCGTCACCTGGTCCAGGAGGTCGTGCACCTGCCGCAGCTCGGCGCGCAGACCGTCGTGCACCTCGATCAGGTGCCGGCCCGCGGCCTGCTCGTGGGCCGTGTAGGTCCGGTCCGGATCGGGCGCGGGGCCGGTGGGGCGGGCCGACTCGTCCCAGACCCGTACGTCACTGCGGCGGGTGCCGTCGTCCGGAGTGGGGACGGCCCCCAGCCCGGAGCTCTGCACCCTGGTGCGCGGCGGGGCCACGACGGACGTGCGGGGCCGTTCCGCTCCGGTGTCGCCGGGCTGTTCCGCGGCGACGGCGGGCCCGGACGGCGCCGGGCGCCTTCGCTCGGCGCCGACGAGCTCCCGCACGGCGGGAGCCACCTCGGCGGCGAACCGCTGGATGACCTCGGGGTCGTCGCCCATGACGATGTAGGCGCTCATCCCGTGGGTCAGGGTCAGCTCCGCGAGCTGCTCGGCCCACACCGGCGCCGGCCCCTGCAGGAAGCCGGTGCCGCTGCCGGTGAAGTCACCGCCGATGTTGTAGAGCCGTCGGACGTCGGACGGCGAGCGTCCGGCGGCCACCGCGGCCTCGTCGATCGCCGCGTTCGCCGCGGGGAGGGCGTCCGGAGCGAGATAGGGGCTGCTCGGCAGCCAGCCGTCCGCCAGCCGGCCGGTCAGAGCGAGCATCCGCTCCTTGTAGGCCCCGAGCCAGATGCCCACGTCGTGCGCGGGCGCGGGACCGGGGTGGGCGCCCCACACCCGGTGGTGGGTCCCGTCCACCCGCACCGCGCCGCCGTCCACCGACCACATCGCCCGGATGATCTCGATGCCCTCCGCGAGGGCCCCGATGCTCTCCCCCGGGGTCAGCCGCGCGCCGCCCATCGCGGCGATCGCGTCCCGGAATGCGCCCGCGCCGAGCCCGAGCTCGACGCGGCCCCCGCTGAGAAGATCCAGCGAGGCCACGCTGCGCGCGAGCACTGCGGGCGGCCGCAACGGCAGGTTCGCCACGTTCGGCGCCACGCGCAGCGTCGTCGTGCTCGCGGCGATCACCGACAGCAGGGTCCACGTGTCCAGGAACCTGGCCTGGTACGGATGGTCCTGCACCGTCACCAGGTCGAGGCCGGCCTGCTCGGTGAGCCGGGCGAGCCCGACGACCCGGTCGGCCTGCTCGGCGGCGGGTGTCAGGAACGTGCCGAACAGCAGGTCGTGGCCATAGTCGGCCATGGGTCGCCTCGACTCTCCCGGGACGTGTCGTCACCGCGTCAGGTAGCTGGCTTACCAACAGATGATATGCCATCAAGACGAGTGGTGTAGCAGACGATTGCGCCCGGCAGTGCCGAGCCGGGATCAGCTGCTCGGCTGCAGCACGAACTGGTACTCGGCGGTCAGGAACGGAACCGCGGACTCTCCGCCGTCCGGGGTCGGGCCGGGCTCGTGCTTCGTGAAGGCGACGACGAGCTCCTGCTTCGTGCCGAACACCACGTCGCTGTCGAGGTACGGCGCACCCTCCTGGAACAGGTGCGTGATCAGGGGCTCGTAGCCGGGGACGTTGATGAGGAAGTGGACGTGCGCCGGGCGGAAGTGGCTGATGTCGGTGCGGGAGATCAGGTCACCCACCGGCCCGTCCATGGGGATGGCGTAGCCCAGCGGCGCGATGGTGCGCACGCAGTACGAGCCGTCCTCACGCGTGGTGTACTTCGCCCGCAGCCGCGCCTCGTCGACCTCGAGCTGCGCCTCGTAGGCGCCCTCGGTGTCGGCCTGCCACACGTCGAGCACGGCGTCGCCCACCGGCTTGCCGTCGAGGTCGCGGACGGTGCCGTGCACGTACAACGGTGTGCCCGGGATGCCCTCGGACATGTCGGCGCCGTACTCCAGCTCCGGGGACCCCTCGATGTGGAACGGGCCCAGCACGGTGGCGGGGGTGGCGGCCTCGTCGAAGTGGTGGTTCATCTGGACCACCAGCATCGACAGCCCCAGCACGTCGGAGGCGAGGATAAACTCCTCGCGCTTCTCGTCGCTGATCTGCCCGGTGCGGGTGAGCCACTGGATCGCGGCCATCCACTCGGCCTCGGTGAGCCGCACCTCGCGGGCGAAGTCGTGCAGGTGCCGGACCAGTGCGGTCATGATCTCGGCCGTACGCGGGTCGTGCGCGGTGCCCCAGCGCGTCGCGGCGAGCTCGGTGATGTTGTCCTCGGTGACCAGCTGCATGTCAGCGTCCCTCCTGGATCTCGCTGCGCAGGAGCGCGGCTGCGCCCGCCATTGCGCGCATCTTGCCTGCGGCGGAGTCCCGCGGCAGGTACTTCATCCCGCAGTCCGGGGCGATCACGAGCTGCTCCGGCGGCAGGTGGCGGAACGCCCCGCGGACGCGGCCGGCCACGACCTCCGGGGTCTCCACGTCGGGGGTCGACAGGTCGATCACCCCGAGGATGACGGTCTTGTCGGCGAGGTCGGCCAGCACGCCGAGGTCGAGCCCCGACTGCGCCGTCTCGATCGAGACCTGCCGCACCGGGGAACCGGCCAGCTCGGGCAGGAACGAGTACCCCTCCGGGCGCTCGTGGATGATCGCGGCGTAGCCGAAGCAGATGTGCACCGCGGTGGTGCCGGTGACGCCGTCGAGCGCAGCGTTCAGCGCGGCGAGGCCGTAGGCGCGGGCGGCGTCCGGGCGGGCCTGCATGTAGGGCTCGTCGATCTGCACGACGTCGGCGCCCGCCGCGAACAGGTCCTTGATCTCCGCGTTGACGGCGGCGGCGTAGCCCATCGCGGCCGACTCCAGGTCGGGGTAGTGGTCGTTCTGCGCCTGCTGGCTCATCGTGAACGGCCCGGGCACCGTGATCTTCACCGGCCGGTCCGTGTTGGCCCGGAGGAACTCCAGGTCGCGCACCTGCACGGGGTGGGGCCGGTGGATCGGCCCGGTGATCCGCGGCACGGGGTTGGGGTGCCCGCTGCGGTCCAGCGCCGTGCCCGGGTTGTCGACGTCCACGCCGTCCAGCGCCGTGGCGAAGTGGTTGGAGTAGCTCTCCCGGCGGATCTCCCCGTCGGTCAGCAGGTCGAGCCCCGCCCGCTCCTGCGCCCTGATGGCGAGCTCGGTGGCGTCGTCCTGGGCCTGGGCGAGCAGCGCGGGCTCCACCCGCCACAGCTCCTTCGCCCGTACCCGCGGCGGGAACCGGCCGGCGAGCTTGGCCCGGTCGATCAGCCAGTCCGGCTGGGCGTAGCTGCCGACCAGCGATGTCGGGAGCAGTGGCAGAGCGGTCACGGGGCCTCCGGGGCTCGGTGTCAGTGGTTCTCGGTGCCGACCGTCTCGGGTCGGCGGTCTCAGGGGGTCAGGACGATCCGGCCGGTCGCCCGGCCCTGCGCCTGCCGGGCCCACGCCGACGGAGCATCGGCGAGCGGCACCAGCTCGTGCACCACGGTGAGCCTGCCCTCGACGGCCTCGGTGACGACGCGGGTGAGCGCGTCGGCCCGTTGCTGCGCGGTCAGCTCGTTGTTGGTGTAGCCGAGCACGTCCACCAGTCTGCTCCGCAATGTGGAGGAGTCGATGGGTGACGTCTCACTCGCCGAGCTGCCGAGGTTGACCAGCCGGCCCCCGGTCCGCAGGGTGCGCAGCGCCGCGGCGGCGGGGATGCCGAACAGCGGGTCGAGCACGAGGTCGAGCGGGCCGTCGCAGGCCGCGCGCATGCGCTCGGCCAGGCTCTCGACGGTGTCGTCGGCGGCCAGCGCGACGACGGCGTCCGCGCCGAGGCCCAGCGCCTGCTCACGCGCCTGCTCCGAGCGGGCCGCCGCCACGACCCGACGGGCGCCGGCCGCGCGGGCCAGCTGCACACCGGCCTGCCCCACCACACCACCGGCGCCGAGGACGAGCACCTGCTCACCCGCCGCCAGCCGGCCCCGCCACGTCAGCGCCATCCACGCCGCGACGGCGGACAGCCCCAGCCCGGCCACCAGCCCGGGGTCGGCCCCGGCCGGCAGCGCCACGACGTCGGACTCGGCGACGGGGGCGAGTGCGCGCATGCTCCCGTCGCCGGGGCGCATCCCGGCCGAGGTGGCGAACCACACGGTCGTACCCGCGGGGACCGTGGCGCTACCCTGCTCCACGACACCGACGCCCTGCACCCCGGGCACGTACGGGGTCTGCGGACGGCCGAAGTACGAGGTGCCCGACGCGCAGAGCAGGTCGAGCGGCGTGATCGGGGCCGCCCGCACGGCCACCAGCAGCTCGCCGGCAGCGGGCGCGGGGACGTCCCGGTCGACCACCCGGGGCGGTTCGCCGGGCGTCTCGACGACGGCGGCGCGCGACCCGCTCACGGCGTCCCGTCCGTCCACGGGTCGGGGGCGACGGAACGGTTGTTCAGGTCCACCGACAGGAAGATGTCGTTGGCCACCGGGTGCCGCAGCTCCTCCGCGAGCTGTCCGATCAACCCGGCGGTGCGCGCGAGCAGCGCGAACCCGCGCAGCAGCGGCAGCGGCAGCCCGAGATCGGCCAGCGCGGCACCGCAGACACCGGCGCCGTTGAGCGGCAGCGTCCGGCCGAGCACCTGGGGGTGCACCCGCCCGATGGCCTCGAAGAGCGCCAGGTGCGGCCCGAACTGCCCCTCCTCGCGGGCGATCTGCATCAGCCGCGGCGTGCGCGGGTCGCCCTCCTTGTGCACGTGGTGCCCGAGGCCGGGGACGAACCGCTTCGCCGCCCGCTGGGCCCGCACGGTCTCCAGTGCGAGGGCGTCCCAGCCGGCGGCGTCGTCGACGGCGGGGAGCTGCTCCTCCCCGGCGAGCACGTCGTGCAGGAACCGGCCGGTGTCCTCGGTGACCCCGAGGAACCGCGACCCGCCACCGAGCAGTCCGGCGGCGAGCGCGCCCTGGATCGAGTCGGGAGCCGACAGGTACGTCAGCCGCGTGACGATCGCCGTCGGGGTGAAGCCGTGGTCGGCCAGTGCCGCGAGCACCGCCTCGAACACGCGCACCTGGCCGGGGGTCGGGCGCTCCTGGGTGGCCAGCCAGAACGCCAGCTCGCCGAACCCGACCTCGCCCATGACGTCGGCGGCGAGGTCCGTGCCCAGCAGCCTGATCGTGGTCGGGTCCGACGCGCCCAGCGCCGTCGGGTAGCTCGGCTGCTCAGCCACGGGCGTCCTCCTGTGCAACGCCGGTCGGGACCGGGCCGGAATGCGGGGCCGAGAGCCACGCCCGCAGCTGCGTGCCGTGCTCGTCCAGACCGGGGGGCGGCAGCTCGTAGCGGGCGGGCGTGGCCGAGAACCGGATCGGGTGCCGGGTGGTGGGCACCGCGCGCTCGCCCTCCCCGGCCTGCACCACCGGGTCCAGGCCGAACCGCTCGGCCATCGCGAACCCGCCGTCGATCGTCTGGATCGGCCCGCAGGGCACCCCGACCGCCACCAGCGCGTCGAACCACTCCGTGGCCGTGCGCTGCGCGAGCCGCTCGACCAGGATCGGGCGCAGCTCCTCGCGGTTGGCGGTGCGGTCGGCGTTGTGCGCGAACCGCGGGTCGTCCGGCACCTCGGGGATCCCGAGCACCTCGCACAGCTTGCGGAACTGCCGGTCGTTGGGCGCGGCCACGATGAGGTCGTCGTCGGCGGTCGGCAGCGGCTCGTACGGGAAGACGCTCGGGTGGGCGTTGCCCATGCGGAAGGGCACCACGCCGCCCGCCGCGAACGCCGAACTGTGGTTGACCAGGCCGGTGAGCGCCGAGGAGAGCAGGTTGACCTCCACGTGCTGCCCCTGCCCGGTGGCGTCGCGGTGGCGCAGCGCGGCGAGGATCCCGATCACCGCGTGGTTGCCCGCCATCACGTCGAAGACCGAGATCCCGGCCCGGTACGGCGGACCGTCCGGGTCGCCGGTGAGGCTCATCAGTCCGGAGATGGCCTGCACCATGAGGTCGTAACCGGGGACGTGAGCGCCCTTCCCGGAGCCGAACCCGCTGATCGAGGCGTAGACGACCCCGGGGTTCGCCGCGCTGACGGACGCGAAGTCGAGCCCGAACTTCGCGAGGCCGCCCGGCTTGAAGTTCTCGATCACGACGTCGGCGCGGCGGGCCAGCTCCTGGGCCAGTGCGGCGTCACCCTCGTCGCGAAGGTCGAGCGCCACCGACCGCTTCCCGCGGTTCACGCCGAGGTAGTAGGTGGACACGCCCTCCCGCACCGGCGGGGTCCATGTGCGGGTCTCGTCGCCCTCCGGTCCCTCGACCTTGACGACCTCCGCGCCCATGTCGGCCAGCAGCATCGTGGCGTACGGGCCGGCGAGGACCCGCGAGAAGTCGGCGACGAGCACCCCGGCCAGCGGTCCGGCCGCGCCTGCGCCCTGCGGCGCACCGTTTGACATCGAATCGGCCTCCCTGTCCGTCATGCGGACATCTGTCCGTCGTGGTCCCGATCCTTGCAGCTGCACGAGGTGCGTCAAGGGCCGGCACCCCTGCGGTGACCCAGGACGCAGCGCCCGGGACGCCGCGAGTCAGGACGCGGCGGGCCGGACCAGGTGCGGCACCGTGTCGAGCCGGGCGAAGTCGGCGCTGATCTCCCCGGCGGTCTGCAGCAGCAGCGGCAGGTGCACGTCGAGCAGGTGGTCGACCGGGGTCTCGGCCGCGTGGGTGTTGACGTTGATGCTCGCCACCACCGCGCCCGTCCCGTCGCGCACGGGCGCGGCCACCGACCGGATACCCAGCGCGAGCTGCTCGTCGGTGAGCGCCCACCCCCTGGCCCGCACCTCACGCAGCTCCGCGTCGCGCTGCTCGCGGTCGGGCCGCCACCGTGGCGTGAGCCCCGAGCGCGTGGGCTGCTCGAGCACGCGCTCCAGCTCCTCGGTCGGCAGCGCGGCGAGCAGCACCTTGCCCAGCGACGTCACCAGCGCCGGGAACCGGGTGCCGATCTGCACCGACAGCCCCACGATCTTCGGCACCGCGACGCGCGCGACGTAGACGATGTCCGACCCGTCCAGCTGCGCGATGGAGCTCGACTCGTTGGTGCGCTCCACCAGCCGTTCCATGTGCGGACGCGCGACGTCCCACAGACTGGTCGACCGGACGTAGGCGACGCCCAGCTCCAGCACGCGCGGGGTGAGGGCGAACCCCCCGTCGCCCGCGCGGACGTAGCCCAGCTCCTCCAGCGTCAGCAGGATCCGCCGGGCCGTGGGACGGGCGAGGCCGGTGGCCGTGGCCACGTCCGTCAGCGACATCGCCGGCCGGGCAGGCCGGAAGGCGGCGATCACCTCCAGACCCCGTGCGAGCGCCTCGATGAAATCGGGTCCGGTGCCAGCCCGGGGCATGTGCGCTCCTCCGCTCGACGCGACGAGGCTCCAGCGTAACGGGTGTCCGGCCCCCGGACAGGACGGCGCGCGCCCCGGCCGACTCCCGGCGATCCGCGCTCCGTTGACAGCCCAGACCGGCCTGGGCAAGAGTGGCTGGATATCATCTGCCGCCAAGCGGACGCTCGTCCGCTGGTCCGAAGGAGTGACTGCATGAGCGAGCCGCAGGATGCCGGCGCCCGCCGGCCGGTGGTACTGCGCGGTGGGCTCGTGCTCACCCTCGACGACGCGCGCCGGGTGCTCCCCGGCGCCGACGTACTGGTCGTCGACGACCGGATCGCCGCCGTCGGGCCCGACCTGGACGTGCCCGAGGGCACCACCGAGATCGACGCGCGCGGCGGGATCGTCATGCCGGGCATGATCGACACCCACCGGCACATGTGGCAGACCGCGATGCGCGGCTACGGGGCCGACTGGACCCTCACCCAGTACTTCGTCTGGTACTACCTCGAGTCCGGGAAGCACTTCCGGCCGCAGGACGTCCGCGCGGGCAACCTGCTCGCCGCGGTCGAGGCGATCGACGCCGGTGTCACCACCACCGTCGACTGGTCACACGGGCTGCAGACCACCGGCCACGCCGAGGCCGCGGTGGACGCCCTCCGGGCGGTGCCGGGCCGGTTCGTCCTCGCCTACGGCAACATCCAGCAGGCGCCGTGGGAGTGGGCCACGTCCGCCGACTTCCAGGCCTTCGCGCGGCGTCACATCGATGCCGCCGACGACCTGCTCGGCTTCCAGATCGCGTTCGACGTCACCGGCGACCCGGCGTTCCCCGAGAAGGCCGCGTACGAGGCGGCCCGCGAGCTCGGCGTCCCCGTCACCACCCACGCCGGCGTCTGGGGCGCCACCAACGACGACGGGATCCGGCTCGCCCACGAGGCGGGCTTCCTCGACGAGTCGAGCGTCTTCGTGCACGCCGCCACGCTCTCGGCCGACTCCTACCACCGCATCGCCGCCACCGGCGGGTCCGTGTCGGTCTCCACGGAGAGCGAGCAGAGCGCCGGTCAGGGCTATCCCCCCACCTGGGCCCTGCGCGCACACGACATCCCGGTGTCGCTGTCGATGGACACCAGCGTCTGGTGGAGCGGCGACCTGTTCTCGGCGATGCGCACCACCCTGGGAGCCGATCGCTCCCGGGAGCACTTCGAGGCCCACGCCAAGGGCGAGACCGTCACGCACGTCTCGCTGCGCGCGCAGCAGGTGGTGGAGTGGGCCACCCGCGGGGGAGCCCGCGCACTGGGCCGCGACCGCGACCTCGGCAGCCTCGAGACCGGCAAGAAGGCCGACATCG
The DNA here is from genome assembly GCF_012911925.1 of Pseudonocardia xinjiangensis. Taxonomy (GTDB): domain Bacteria; phylum Actinomycetota; class Actinomycetes; order Mycobacteriales; family Pseudonocardiaceae; genus Pseudonocardia; species Pseudonocardia xinjiangensis. Next base: position 23,434 of record NZ_JAAXKY010000108.1, read on the forward strand.
TGCTGCTCAAGAACGATCACTCCCCCGTGTCGTTCCCGCTCCTGAACCCCTACGGCCACGTCGCGTTCCAGGCCCAGCGGGGCGACGTGCACACCGTGCTGGTGGACGGGCGCGTGGTGAAGCGCGACCACCGGCTCGTCGGGATCGACCTGGAGGGGGTGCAGCGCGAGGTGGAGGCCACCGTGGAGCACCTGCGGTCGGCGCTGGGCGAGGAGGCCTGGGAGAAGGGCATGAACCCCGACGTCCCCGAGACGAGCATCCTCGACAACCCCTACACCTACACCGGGTACCGCAGCGCGAGCACGCACGGCCGCTGACGCGGAGACCGGACGGGGCGCCCCGTCCCGATCATCCGGTTGCCGGTGCCACCTCGTAGCCTCCCCGATCATGGAGCTGCTGCGGATGGCCTGCTGTGGCTCGTCCTGGGTCGGGGTGGAGCGGGCACACTGCTGCAGGCGCACCAGGGGATGCGGGCACGTCTTCGACACCGCCCAGCTGTGGGACGCCCACCGGGCCGACTCGGGCTGTGTCGACCCGCGTTCCCTCGACCTCGTGCAGACCAAGAACGGCATCTGGCTCAGCGCCGACGGCGGTTGAGCCGCACGTGCTCCCCGGGCTGCCGACCGCCGGCAGCCCGGGGAGCACGAGGTCAGTGCGCTGCCACCACGGGCGCCCCGGCTCCCTCGACCGCCTTGCGGCCGAAGAAGAACGAGCCGGCCACCGCGAAGACGGACAGCACGGCGGCGACGACGAAAGCGGTGTGCACGCCTCCCGCGGTCTGCTCGACCAGGGACGCACCCTGGCCGGCGAGGTCGGCCGCGCGCACGCTGAGCACGCTCACGAGCAGCGCGACCCCGGCTGCGCCTGCGAGCTGCTGGGTGGTGCCGAAGATGGCACTCCCGTAGGAGTACAGGTGCGGCGCCACGGCGCCCAGCCCCGCGGTGAACAGCGGGGTGAGGGCGAAGGCCAGCCCGATGCTGAGCAGCAGGTGGAAGCCCAGCACCAGCGCCACCGGGGTGCTGACGCCGAACATGGTGGTGGACCAGAGTGCCGCGCTGGTGGCGACGGTGCCGGGGACGAGGAGTGCCCGGGCGCCGAAGCGGTCGTACAGCCTGCCCACGATCGGCCCGAGCAGGCCCATCAGCAGGCCGCCCGGCAGCAGCAGCAGGCCCGTGTCCAGCGGCGTGAGCATCAGGACGCTCTGCAGGTAGATGGGCAGCAGGATGATGGCGCCGAGCAGCGTGGCCATCATCAGCATCATCATCACGGTGGCGATGGTGAACGTGCGCGACCGGAACGTGCGCAGGTCGAGCAGCGCGCGGTCGGTGCGCTGGAGCACGATCTGGCGGGCGACGAAGGCCGCCAGCCCGGCGATGCCGATGGCGAACGAGATCCAGACGAAGACCTCCGACGTGCCTCCTGCCGACTCGCCGATCGTGCTCAGCCCGTAGACCAGACCGCCGAAGCCCAGAGCCGAGAGCACGATCGAGGGCACGTCGATCGGGGTGTGGCTCGGCTCGCCGATGTCGACCATCCGGCGCAGTCCCAGCACCAGCGCGACGAGCGCGATCGGGAGCACGAGCCAGAACATGAAACGCCAGCCGAGGACGCTGAGCACGAGCCCGGAAACGGTGGGGCCGACCGCGGGCGCGACCGAGATGACGATCGAGATGTTGCCCATCAGCGCACCCCTGCGGGCGGGGGGCACGAGCGTCATCACCGTGGTCATCAGCAGGGGGAGCATGATCGCGGTGCCACCGGCCTGGACCACGCGCCCGACGAGCAGGACCGCGAAGCCCGGCGCCAGCGCGGCGATGAGCGTGCCCGCGCTGAACAGGGACATCGCGATCCCATAGAGCAGTCGAGTGGGCACCCGGCGGATGAGGAAACCGGTGACCGGAATGACCACGGACATCGTGAGGAGGAACCCTGCGGTGAGCCACTGGCCCACGCTGGCCTCCACCTGAAGATCGGTGAGGAGGACCGGCAGGGCGACGCTCATGATCGTCTCGTTGAGGATCACGACGAACGTCGAGACGAGCAGAACGCCGATCACCGTGCGGTCGCGCGAGGACAGCTTCCCCGGCACGTCGGGCGGCGGCGCCGTGGAGTCGAGCAGGTCTGAGGGGTTGGTCACGGTATTCCTTCTGAGGAGCGGGACGGCGCATGATCCGGGCGATCTGCCCGGATCATCTGGTTCCAATCTACGAGGTAGGACCGACAGAACGCGCCGAGTTCATCGCTCGCCCACGGCGAAACCGATTCACGGGGCCAGCGCTGCGCGCTGCGCCCGGGACCGGACATCGGGACCAACCTGCCTGGTTCCGTCATGATCGCCTCTGAGAATGCCGCGACGGAGCGGGGATCCGCCAGGGTGAAGCGGTGTGATCCCGGCGTCCACCGGACGCCGTAACGGGCCCCCGACCGGCGTCCGTCGCGCGACCACGCGGCGCCGGACTTGATCATTGCGAGATCCGCGTTTCGGCCGTGTTTCGGTCGCGTAAAGGGCGAACTCCAGGATCTCGCGGCGACATCTGTGGTCGGGCCCCGCGAGCACGCCCGGCGGGACCCCCCAGGTCCCCCGCCGGACGCCCCGGCTGTGCGAGCTCGCCGCACCTATCCTTGTTAACCACAACTGTTGCGAAAATCAAGGGATGGGCGGTAGTACGATGTTGCCCCCGATCACGTAGGCCCGGGGAGGACTCATCAGCACGCCACCGCCGAAGACCGATCCGTCGCCACCAGAGGCAGCCGGCTTCCCGGGTCCGAGCCAGATCAGCTACCTCCTGGCGAGGGCGGGCGGCCAGGTGGTGCGGCACCTGAACCGCGAGCTGCAGCCCCACGGGCTCCGCAGCCGCCACTACTCGGTACTCGTCCTCGCCGCCGTGTCCGTCGGCCGGACCCAACGGGAGCTCAGCATTACGCTCGGGATCGACCCGAGCGGCATCGTCGCGATCGTCGACGACCTCGAGCGCGAGGGCCTCGTGCGCCGGGAGGCGAGCGTCGGGGACCGGCGCACCCGGCTCGTCGTGACGACCGATGCCGGACGCAGGCGCCTGGCCGAGGCCGAGCCGGCGGCCCGCAGGCTCGACGAGACCCTCCTCGTCGCTCTCGACGACCCCGAACGCGAGGTGCTGCGCAGGCTCCTGCTGCGCCTCGTCGTCGACTGAGCCCCCGCCCGAGCGCCCGCACCACCTCACGGGGCGGCGCCGGGCGCGGTGCAGGATGTGCGGGGAGCGCCTCCTGATGATCGGACGGTGCGGTCGCGTAGAGGAGGCGTATCCGCGTGTCGCAGCGCTGGGCGGTGGTCATCGCCACGCTCGCGATCTTCGGCTGGGCCGCCGTGTCGGTCGGGATGCTGCTGCGCCGGCCCGGCTCCTCGCTGGGCACCCGCACCAGGATCGCCGCCGCGTCGGTGACGGCCGCCGTCGGGATCGGGGCGCTCGTGGCGGCCTGGACACTCACCGGTACCCCCGCGGCCTTCCTCGCCGCCGGCCCGCCGCCACCGCCGCGCGCTCCCGCCACCCCACCGCGGGCCGCAGCGCCCGCGGCACCGACGGCGGCCGCGGGATCCAC
>NZ_JAAXKY010000109.1 GCF_012911925.1 Pseudonocardia xinjiangensis
GTCCCCGTCGTCGCGCCGGTGGGGCCGACGGCCACGGCGGATGCGCTGGTCGCCGCGGCGGTGGAGAACTACGGGCAGCTGGACGCCGTGGTCACCAACGCCGGGCTGCTGCGGGACCGGTCGGTCGGCAAGATGACCGACGAGGACTTCGACCTCGTGCTCGAGACCCACCTGCGCGGCACGTTCACGTGCGCGCGGGCGGCGCTGGCCCGGTTCCGTCAGCAGGGCGGGGGCGGCCGGCTGGTGCTCATCGGCTCGCCCGCCGGCCAGCGGGCCAGCTTCGGGCAGACCAACTACTCGGCGGCCAAGGCCGGCATCGTCGGCATGGCGCGGACGCTGGCCGTGGAGGCGGCCCGCTACGACGTCACCGTGAACGCGCTGATCCCGGTGGCGCTCACGCGCATGGTCGCCACGATCCCCGCGTTCGCCGACGCCGTGGCCGCCGTCGAGGCGGGGGAGCCGGTGCCGGCGCGGCTGCGCGCGGCGGGAGTGGGCACGGCCGACGACGTGGCACCGCTGCTGGTCTACCTGCTCTCCGACGCCGCCGCGGGCGTCACCGGACAGGCGCTGGGCGTCGGGGGGGACCGGATCAGCGTGTGGACCCACCCCACCGTCGCGGCCGAGGCGTCCCGCGAGGGCGGCTGGACGGCCGAGGCGATCGCGGAGGTGTTCCCGGAGCAGCTCGCACCGCACCTGCAGCCCTACGCACCGGACGTCCCGGCGGAGGCCCGATGATGGCGGAACAGCCGCGGCTCCAGCACACCGATCTCGTCGCCATCGACGTGCACACCCACGTGCACTTCTCCACCCGTGCCGCCCAGAGCGAGGCGGGCAGTGCGCGGATGGCGGAGATGAAGCAGCACTTCAGGTCCGACGTGCTCGGGATGGACCTGCACGGGCTCGCCGAGTTCTACCGCGAGCGGCGGATGGCCGCGGTGACGTTCACGATCGACTCCCTCGGGGACGTCGACGAGCATGCTCCCACCAACGAGGAGATCGGGGAGCTCGCCGCCGAGCACCCGGATGTGATCATCCCGTTCGCGAGCGTGCACCCCTTGCGGGGCAAGGCGGGAGCGCGGATCGCCCGCAGGCTGATCGAGCAGTACGGCTTCCGCGGGTTCAAGTTCCACCCGAGCGTGCAGGAGTTCTACCCGAACGACCCGGTGGCCTTCCCGATCTACGAGGTGCTGGCCGAGCACGGGCTGCCCGCGCTCTTCCACACCGGGCAGAACGGCGTCGGGAGCGGCACCAAGGGAGGGGGAGGGATCCGGCTGAAGTACTCCAACCCGATCCACCTCGACGACGTCGCCGTCGACTTCCCGGACATGCCGATCATCATGGCCCACCCCTCGTTCCCCTGGCAGGACGAGGCACTGGCCATCGCGGTGCACAAGGCGCAGGTGTACATCGACCTCTCGGGCTGGTCACCGAAGTACTTCCCGCCGCAGCTCGTGCAGTACGCCAACACGCTGTTGAAGAAGAAGGTGCTGTTCGGCACCGACTTCCCTCTCTTCACCCCGGAGCGGTGGATCGCCGACCTGGAGAAGACCGAGATCCGCGACAGCGTCAAGCCCGACCTGATGCTGCACAACGCGGCCCGGCTCTTCGGGCTGGAGGTCGGGGGCGGGCCCGACCACCCGCAAGCGGGGTCGTGATGGCCGGCAGCACTGTCACGGGCCCTGGCGAGCTCGCCGACAACTTCGCGTCGCACTTCGAGCACATCGCCGACCTCGCACCCACGCGGGTCGCCGTCGCCGCGGGTGAGCGGCAGCTCACGTGGGCACAGTTCGACGAGCAGGCGGACCGGCTGGCCGGGTACCTGGCCGCGCGGGGCATCCGGGCGGGTGACCGGTTCGGCATCGACGCCCGCAACTCGCCGGAGTACCTGGTGACGCTGCACGCCCTGTTCAAGCTGATGGCGCTCCCGATCAACATCAACTACCGGTACCGGGCCGAGGAGGTCCGGCACCTGCTGGAGAGCTCCGGCGCCCGCGGCGCCGTCGTCGACGCCGACCTGGCCGGGGTGGTCGCCGAGGCCGCGGAGCCGGTGGCGGGCTGCGACCTGCTCGTGCCGATCGGGGCGGAGGGCAGCGGCTTCGGTGCCGAGGTCACCACTGCCGAGCGGCTGCCCCGCAGGCCTCGGGGCGACACGGAATGGCTGCTGTTCACGGGCGGCACGACGGGCTACCCCAAGGCGGTGGTCGGACGGCAGGCGGAGCGGCTGCGTGCGGTGCGGTCGGGCGGGCTGTCCGCGCTCGGCATCGATCCCGCCGACGGGGTGGAGGCGCTGCACCAGGCGCTCGACATCGACCCGTACGGCGAGGGCGGCCGGGTGGAGCTGCCCGCCCCGCCGCTGATGCACGGCACCGGCCTGTACGGGGCGCTCGGTGCCATGTCGGTCGGTGCGCCGGTGGTGCTGCTGCCGGGCCGCAGCACCACGGGAGAGGACCTGCTGGCCGCGATCTCGCGGCACCGCGTCACCGACATGCACATCGTCGGCGACGCCTTCGCGCTCCGGCTGCTCGACGCGCTCGACGCGGCGCGGGAGGCGGGACGCCCGTCGGGCATCGGGACGCTGCGCCGGATCCGCAGCGTCGGGGCCGTCTGGAGCCCGGCGGTCAAACGCAGGCTGCTGGCCCACGCCGACCTCACGCTGCTCGACACCATCGCGGCGTCCGAGGGCGGGGTGTACGCGCACTCCTCGGTCACCCGCAGCACGGTCGACGACCAGGACGGGACGTTCGTGCTGGCCGCAGGGGCGCGGCTGCTCGACGAGGACGGGAACGACGTGCCGGCCGGGTCCGGCCGGGTGGGCATGCTCGCCGCGCCGGTGGTGGCGGAGGCGGGCTACGCCGGCGCCCCGCAGCAGACCGACGCCGCCTTCCGCGACATCGACGGGGTCCGGTACTCGGTGCCGGGGGACATGGCCGTGCTCGAGGCGAACGGCAGGCTGCGGCTGCTCGGCCGGGGCAGCTCGGTGATCAACACCGGCGGGGAGAAGGTGTACGCCGACGAGGTGGAGCTGGCGCTGCACGCCCACCCCGCCGTGCGTGACGTGGTGGTGCTCGGCGTACCGGACCCGCGCTGGGGCAGTGCCGTGGCCGCGGTCGTGTCGATGGAGCGGGGGGCCCACGCGGACGCCGGCGAGCTCGCGGCGTTCGTCGGTGCGCGGCTGGCCTCCTACAAGAAGCCGCGCCACGTCGTCGTGGTGCCGGAGGTGCAGCGGCTCAACACCGGGAAGTCCGACCTGCGCTGGGCACGCGCGCAGTTCGCGCGGCTGCAGAACGAGGAGCGGGACGCCACGGCGCCGACCACCCGATGACGCCGCTGCGCGTGCGCGGAGGGGCGAGGAACGGCTGGTGGGTGGTGGTGGGTGGCTCGGTGCTGCTCACCCTGCAGAACGGGCTGATCATGAGCGCGTTCGGGGCCTATCTGGTGGCGATCACCGCCGACACCGGCTGGTCGCCGGGGGTGGTCGCCGTGGGCTACGCGATCGTCCAGCTGGGCAACGGGTTCCTGTCGCCGCTGACGGGGTGGTGCTGTGACCGGTTCGGGACCCGGGCGGTGTCCCGGCTCGGGACGGTCGGCACGGCGGCCGGCTTCGCGCTGGCCAGCACGGTGGAGGACGCGACGCACTTCATCGGTGCGGTCGTGGTGATCGCGCTGGGCTGCTCCGCCGCCGGGATCATGCCGTTGACCGTCGCGGTGGTGCAGACGGTCAAGGAGCGCCGCACCCTCGCGCTGGGCCTGCTGCCCACCGGCGTCGCGCTCGGGGGCCTGGCTGTGCCGCTCGTGACGTGGGCGCTCGACGGCTTCGGCTGGCGGGCCACGTTCCTGGGCGTGGCGGTGGTGATCCTCGTGGTCGGGGTGCTGGCCGGCACCGTCCTGCCCTCCGACCGGGCACTGCGGCGCGCCGTCACGGCGGCGGCAGCTGAACCGGCCGTCCTCGCCACCGCGGTGGCCGACCGCGAGCACGGCCGCGATCGCGACCACGACCACGACCTCGGCAGCGCGTTGCGCACCAGCGCGTTCTGGCTTCTCGTGGTGGGGCACGGGTCGGCCCTCGTCGCGGTGAGCGCCGTGAACCTGCACCTGGTGCCGTTGATGACCCACCACCACGGCATCCCGCTGGCGACCGCGGGCCTCACGGTGGCGGTGATGTCGACCGCGCAGCTGCTCGGCCAGGTCGTCACCGGCCTCATCGGCGACCGCGTCGACCAGCGCAGGCTCGCGGCGTTCTGCATGATCGTGCAGACCGGGGTGCTGGTGGCGCTCGCGCTGGTGTCGGGCGTCGGGCTCGTCGTGGCCGCGGCGGTCGTGCACGGCATCGCGTGGGGGCTGCGCGGCCCGGTGATGACCTCGCTGCGCACGGACTACTTCGGGATCGGCTCCTTCGGCACGATCATGGGCTGGTCGATGGGCTTCGTCTCCGTCGGTCTGGTGGTGGGGCCGCTGCTCGTCACCGCGCTCGCCGACGGCGCGGGTGGGTACCCGGGGGCGTTCGTCGCGCTGGCGGTGGTGACCGCACTCGGGTCGGTGGCGTTCTTCGTGCTGAGGAGGCCGCGGCGCCGCATGGCCGTGGCGGTCACCGGGCAGGACGTGCGGTGCTCCACCACGCCCTGATCTCGGCGGCGACCTCCGGTGCGCGTTCGATCTGGAGCCAGTGCCCGCACCCGGTCATGACCACCGCGCGGGACGCCGGGTGCCGGAACGTCGACTCCTCGTAGGCGGCCGCGTCGGCGTCGCGCTGGATCACGAGCACCGGGCACTCCCGGCGGGCGAGGTAGCCGTCCGTGCCGGGGCGGAAGGCGATGTCGCGGTCGTCCCACATGCCCCAGAACATGTCGTGGAGGGTGGCGGCCGGCAGCGTCTCGATCCTGCGGAACACGAGCGTGGCCAGCCAGTCGGGACTGGTGTCGGGGAACCACGTCGCGCCGAGGTACGAACGGATCGCCGGCACGGGCTCCTCGGTCGTCAGCCGCTCCTTCATCGCCTCGATCACGGGGCGGCGCGCCGGGTCCGCCCCGTAGGGGGCGTCCAGGACGACCACGCCGAGCGTGAGCTCGGGGTGCTCCACGGCCATCGTGGAGGCGATCGCCCCGCCCAGCGAGTGCCCGACGACCACCGCCGGTCCACCGGCCACCCGAGTGATGAGCGCGGCCAGGTCGGCTCGCTGCCGGGCGAGGTCGTAACTGCTCGCGGGAGCGGAGCGGCCGGCGCCCCGCTGGTCGTAGGCGATCACGCGGAAGTCCTGCGTGAGCGCCGGGATCAGCCAGGACCAGTCCACCGAGTCGGCGGTCCAGCCGTGCACGAGGACGATCGGGGGGCCCGTGCCGGGACCCGTGTCGGTGTAGAAGATCTCGCTGTCCTCGGTACGGAGGTAGGGCACGCCGCCATTCTTCAACAATGTGCCGGAACCGAGGACCGGGATGATTCCCTTCGTTTTCCGCGCGCCGGATGAGGCGATTGTTCCGATCAGCCCGGTGCGCCGTCCAGGTCGCGGCCCGGCACCGACTGCCCGGCGCTCTCGCGGCTACCGGCCCGGGTGCGCATCGGGTCGGGTGCGCTGTCCTCCGGGAAACGGCGGAGGAACTCGCGTTCGAGCGCGAGCATCCGCTCCGTGTGCGCCTCCAGCGCCGACTCGCTGCCACCCAGGAGCGTGTCGTGCCGGGTCTCGTGCAGGTGCGCCACCTCGCGGCGGAGGTCGTCGTCGTCGAGCTCCTGGGGGGCGATTCCGTGTGTCCGGTCCGTCATGGCGCAGGAGTGCCCACACAGCGCGTCGACCATTCACCCGGGGGCCACCGGACCGGGTGAGGGCCGGTCCCCGGCGTCGTCCAGAATGGCCGCTCCACGATCAAGGGGCGGGTCTGCTGTGGACCGACGCGAACGAGTAGAACAACCACCGGCCGTGCGGCACGCCGCGCCCGTGGGGGTGCGGATGCCTGCGGAGTGGGCCGTCGGCGCATCGGGCGGGGAGGGCGCGGACCGGCTGCCCGAGGCACCTGCCGCGCTCGCGGCCGCCCTCGTGGAGCCGGTGCTGGCCGCGCTCCCCACGGTGGCCGCCCGTATCCCCGCGGCGCCCGTCGCCGCGCTCGGCAGGCTCGTGGCGCCCTCGGGGCCGGTGGATCGACTGCGGCCGGCGCCCCCGCGCGGGTCGCCCGTCGACCAGCTGCTCGCCGAGCGGCTCCTCGGTGCGCTGGAGCTCACGATCCCCGACGTCCTGATCGTCGTCCCGGAGGTGTTGGCCAGGCACGTCCGGGCGCGGATGCCGCAGACCCCCGCCGCGGTGGCCGGTCTCTCCGCGAGCGGGGAGAGCGAGACCCGGTCGGCCGTCGCCCTGCTCGACCAGGTGGCGCCGGGACTGCGCGAGCTGGTCACCGGTCTCGTCGCTGCCCTCGCCGGGCACGAGCGCGTCTCGCCGTTGCTGGAGGCCGCTCCCGGCGCCGAGCACGAGGTCGCCGCCGCGCACGGTGGCGTGCACCTGGCACTCGCCGTCGTCACGTCGCTCGCGGTGCTGCGGGCGGCCCGCCCCCCGATCGTCGGGTCGGACCCGCCGGTGGTGGTCGGCGTGGCGCTCGACGCGGCCATCCGGGTGCTGCGGCAGCGTCCGATGCCCGACGCGTACGCGGTCGCGCTGCGCGAGCGGCTGCGCGCCGACTACGTCCTGCCCCGGTTCTCCGCAGGCGACGTGCCGGTGCAGGAGCACCACTTCGCGCTGGTCGAGGGTGACTTCCCGGCCGTCGCGGCGGAGCCGTCCAACGGGCTGGTCCAGGTGGTGCCCGGTGGCATCGTCGTCCGGACCGGGGTGCCCAGCGCCGCGGTGCCGGTGTGGCTGCGCGTGGTGGGCGAGGAACCCGCCGTCGTCGAGCTGGACGCGTGGCAGGAGGTGGTCGACGTCAGCTACACCGCCGTCGACGGGGCGGCGTCGGTGCTGGGCCCGGCCGTCCCGGCGCCCGCGCACCTGCAGGGGCAGACCCCACCGTGGCCGGGGTCGATCAGGGCGCGGGTCTCGGCGCGGGGCCGCGACGAGCACGGGGACGGACGGGAGGGCGGCGAGCGCTACGAGATCGTGCTCTGGTCCGCGGCGCCCGCCGACGAGGTGGTGCACAAGGCGACCGACCGGCTCGGCCACCGGCTGCGCGGCGAGCCGGAGCCGCCGGTCGCCCCCCGCCCGGAGGCGGCCTACCGCTGGGTGCGCAACACCGTTCTCGGCATGGCGGCCACGGTCACGGTCGTCACCGGCTCCGGGCCCGAGCGGGTGCTGGCGGCGTTCGGGGCCGACCCCACGGAGCCCGTCGCACTCACCGAGCTGTTCGAGGAGGGCGGGAGCGACCCGTGGGTCGCGGTGCTGCCGGTCGGCGACGCGGTGCTGGCGGTCGAGTACAACGGCTGGCAGGGGGCGCAGATGCCGGTGCTGCGGCTGGCCTCGGCGCGGGGGCGCGCCGCCAGCATGTACTGGAACGTCAACGCGCTGACGAACCTGTCGTTCGCCCGCGGCGGGGTGATGCTGGCCTCGTTCGAACCGCCCCCGCCCGACGCCCCCGGTGATGCGGAGGTGATCGCCGTGCTCGAGGGGCTCGAGCTCGAGGACTACCACGAGCGGGTGGAGAAGTGCCTCGTCGCCGTCGAGCGGTTCACCGGCCGCGGGCTGCGGGCCGAGGACCTGGAGCGCATCGAGGCGGCCGGCGTCGCCTACCGCATCCTGCCCCGGCTGCCCGAGCACCACCCGGAGGAGCGCCGCCCCGACGGCACCCGGCGCTGGAGCAAGCCCGACCCGCTCGGCCCGGACACCGACGCGCTGCTGGCGCTGCCCGAGCCGGCCCTGCGCGAGCTGGCCTGGTGGGCCGCCGCGCAAGCGGTGGAACACAGCGGCCTCGGCTCCCACCCCGCCGTCTCCGCGAGCCTGGCCACCCGCACCCTCACCTCCGACGCCGACGTGCTCGCCCGGACGTCCGGACTCGAGGGCCGCGGCGCACACCGCTACGTCTGGTTGGCGCTGCACCAGGCGATGAACCCCGACGCGCTCTCCGCCGCGATCCGCGCGCTCGACGCCGCGCGCTACGCGTTCGGCCCCGACGCCTCCGCGTTCCTCGACCAGGCCAGGGAGCGTGCGCTCGGGCGGTGAGCGATCGGCCCGACGAGGCCGTCGGGAGGCGTTTGACCGGGGTCGTCGGTGGGCAGCCGATGCTGGGGCGGCCGCGGTGACCGCCCGAGCCGACATCGAGGTCGATTCCGATGAGTGAGCAGCAGCAGAAGGGCGTCCCGCCCGGCACCGACACCACCGAGGTCACGCCGAACCCGGCAGGCATCGTGCAGCCCGATCCGCCGGAGGGCGGCCCCGCGGCCGACCCGGACAGCCCCGACCCCGCCGACCTGACTCCCGGCCTGGGCGGCGACTCCGAGAGCCGGCCACAGAGCCAGGAGAGCTGACCGGACGGACGGGTGCCCGGCCGGGCTTCCGCGATGTCGTCCGTCCCGGGCAGGATCACCAGGATGATCGTCCGACTCACGGCAGAGGGTGCCGTCGTGCAGGACGCCGACGACCTCGGCCGCCTGCACCTGCAGACCGACCTCGACGCCGAGGGGATCCGGACCGCGCTGACCACCACCGGCACCGGCGAGCTGATCGACCCCGACACCGCATGGCTGGACCTCGGCGTGCTGCGCTCGCGGGCGCAGCTGCTCGCAACCGCCCCCGACTGGGACGAGCGCTGGGCGGCGATGACGGCGTACGCGGAGCGGAAGGGCTGGCTGTCGCCCGACGCCCGGTCCGTGCAGGTGCACATCGAGCGCTGAGCCCGGGGGAGCGCCGCCTACGCCGTGGGCGCGCCCGCGCTCGCGACGATCCTGGCCTCGAGCGCACCGTCCACGACCCGGGCCTCGAACCGCGGCACCGCCGCGGTCGCCGGGCCGTGCACGACGCAACCGTCGTCGAGCCGGAACTCGCTCCCGTGCCACGGGCAGACGACCCGGGCGTCGCCGCCGGTGCCGACCACCTCGCCGCCCGAGAGCGGCCCCGCCAGGTGCGGGCACTGGTCGGCCAGCACGACGACCTGCTGCCCGCGACGCAGCACGAACACCGGCACCTCACCGGTCGTCCGCCGCACCGGCTGTCCGTCGGGCAGGTCGGCGAGCAGCCCCAGCGGCTGCCAGCCCTTCGGGGCGAGGTCGCGCACCCGGTCGCTGTGGTTGGCCCCGAGTGACAGGTGGTAGGACAGGTGGCCGCCCAGGGTGGCGCCCACACTGCTCACGGCGGCTCCGGCGAGCGAGAGCAGCCGCCCGCTCCGGCCCCGGACGCGCCGGCGCAGGGCCCCCGCGTAACACGTGATCGCCACGGCGTTCGTGGCCGCATGCACGAGACCGACCCGCTGCTGGTCGGGGTGCGCCGAGGACCAGTCGGCCCACCCGGCGGCGACGGTCGGCGGGGTGAGGAGGAGCCCGGTGGCGATGAGCCCGGTGGAGTAGCGCCGCTGCCCGCCGACCAGGTCGATCAACGACGCCGAGACGAACGACCCCAGCGTGACGTGCACCAGTGCCGAGTGCAGGGGATGGCCGAGCCACACCCCGTGCAGTGCGTCCTTCACACGGCGGTCGGACAGCAGTCGCTGCACCCGCGTGCGGATCGCCGCAGCCGGGCCGTCCAGCACCTCTGCGCGTTCGAGACGTTCGATCTGGTCGAAGGGCCGCATGACCGGCGGATTCACCGTTCGGCGGCCCGGCAAACCCGAAGATCGGCAGATCCCCCCGGGTGGTGGATCCCCGATCGACCGGTTCCGCATGATCCGACCGGGTACCCGCGCCCCATGAGCACACCGACATCGCTGACCGCACTGGCCCTCACCTGCAGTCTCTCGCCGTCGCCGACGGAGTCGAGCACGCAGGTGCTGGCCGACCAGGTGCTCGACGCGCTGGGCAAGCACGGGGTGGCGGGCGAGAGCATCCGCGTCGTCGACCTCGACGTGAAGCCCGGCGTCGAGAAGGACATGGGTGACGGCGACGCCTGGCCCGGGATCCGGGAGAAACTGCTGGCCGCCGACATCCTCGTGCTCGCCACGCCCACCTGGATGGGGAACATGAGCAGCGTCGCGCAGCGCGTGCTGGAGCGGCTCGACGCTGAGCTCTCCGAGACCGACGACGAGGGCAGGCTCGAGACCTTCGGCAAGGTCGCGCTCGCCGTCGTGGTCGGCAACGAGGACGGCGGGCACGCGATCACCGCCAGTCTCTTCCAGGGCCTCAACGACGTCGGGTTCACCGTGCCGGCCAACGGCGGCGTCTACTGGAACGGCGAGGCCATGACCACCACCGACTACAAGGACCTCGACGAGACCCCGGAGGCCGTGGCGTCCACGCTGGCGACGATGTCGGCGAACGCCGCCCACCTGGCGGCCCTGCTGAAGGAAGCGGGCTACCCGCCGGCCTGACGGGTCACCGGCCGGGGTGCGTGAACCGCACCGTCCACCTCTCGAACCGGCCGCGCTCCGCCCCGCTCGGGGCGCGGACGACCCCGTCCGGCCCCGGCGCGGGCGGAGCTGGTGGTGCCTGCATCAGGCGGTGCAGCCGGACCAGTGCGTGCCGGTAGAACTGCAGTTGCGTGTGGCGCCCGAAGAGCTGGAACCCCAGCCTGAGCAGCGGGTTCGGGATGGGGGCGCGCCGGGAGTAGGCGATGATCCGGAACTCGACGCGGCCCGTCTCCAGTTCCTTGGCCACCTCGTAGGTGAGCCGGCCCTGCTCCAGGTGGCCCTGCAGCGTGCGGTAGGACCAGCCGATCACCCGCTCCGGCCCGTTGGCCCCGGTGCGGACCTCGTTGTGCTCGTCGGTGATGCGCACCCCGATCAGGAAGCGCAGGACGAGGAACCGGCCCTCCAGCAGCATGTCGCGGCCCACGAGGTCGCCGGGGAGGTGGTAGGCCGCGCGCAGGATGCGGGGGTCGCTGAACTCGTAGCTGTTGACCAGGGCGCCCGCCGTCTCGACCACTCCGCCGGGCTCCGGTTCCCCGGGCCTCTCCTGGCCGAGCACCAGCACGCGCCGGTCCTGGTGCCAGCCGTCGACGACGACCGGGGGAGCCTGACCCTCGTCGTAGTTGACCGGACGGTGGCGGAGGTCGCACACCGCGGTAGCGACGTCCCGCACCGCTCTCAGCGCCGGTTGCCTTCGCGCTGCGCGGCGTCCCCGATCAGCCAGAACATCGGTGGCCACAGCCCGACGAACAGTGCCCGGCGCTCGGCGTTCCCCCGCTCCTCCTGGTCGACGGTCTTGGCGCGCAACCACAGTGCGATGCAGAGCCCGATCGAGCCGAGCGACGCGCCGTACAGCGGCAGCACCGCGTGGCGTAGGAGAGGACCGGTGGCGATCACGAAAAGCGGGTACCCCCGTTCTCGTGCTCCTACTCCGACGATCCCGCTCCACGCCCGGCAGCCTCGCCCGCCGGATCGCGATCGTGCTCCGCTGGCCGCTCGGGCTGGCGCTGGTGTCCTGGCGCTACATGTGGCGCACCACCCCGGTCCACCGGTCGGAGGCCGACGGCGACGCGTCGGACCTCCCACCCGCCATCCCACCCGACCTGCTCGACGACGACGTGCAGCCCGTCGAGGACGGCGTAGGGCCCCTGTTCCACCGGCACTACTCGGTGCGTGTCGAGGGGACGCAGCAGGAGCCCGCGGAGGTGATCGCCGCCTTTGCCGGCGAGCCGAACTCCGGTGCCCCGTCGGAGGTCGCGGTGTTCGTGAAGAGCCGGGGGGAGCCGGGCTCCCTGAGCGTCGGCGACGAGTTCCTCATCCGGATGCCGGGACCGTGGGACGGCCCGGTGCGTGTGATCGACCGGACGGACACGTCGTTCCGGCTGGCCACCCTGCGCGGGCACCTGGAGGCGGGGCAGATCGAGTTCAGCTGCCGCCCCGACGGCGACCGGCTGTTCATCGGCATCGAGGCGTGGGCCCGGTCGGGGGACCGGCTGTCGCACCTGCTCTACAGCGGGGTGGGCGTGGCCAAGGAGATCCAGCTGAACCTGTGGGTCGAGACCTGCCTGCGGCTCGCCGCGGGCACCGGCGGGCGGGCCCGCGGGGGCGTGGAGGCCCACACCCGGCGGCTGCCGGAGCCGTTCCCGCCTCCCGAGGAGTGACCGGGCGGCGTCAGCGCCCTCCGGCTGACGGAGCCTTGTCCGCCAACCAGCCGGCGATCGAGCCGGCGATCTCCCGGCTGTTGTCGTCGAACATGAGCATGTGGCCGTTGCCGGTGATCCCGGCGTCGGCGAGGAAGCGGTACTCGAGGTCGGCGCCGAGCCCGGCGAGCCACGCGGCCGTGGCGCCGTCCTCCTCCCGGGAGTGCTCCAGGTCCGCGCTTCCGGTGACCACCAGTGCGGGCAGTCCGGCGAAGTTGTCCGGCCGCTCCACCCGGACCCCGCTGCCTTTCAGGTTGTAGCGCTCCAGCACCAGGGGCGCCGGCAGGGGCTGGAGCCCGGCGCGGAAGACGTCGACGGCGTGGCGGGGGAACCGGGTCGCGTCCCGGCCGATCAGCTTGTCCAGGACGAACTCCTCCGTGGCGACGAAGGCGCCCGTCTTCGGGAACCGCCACCGGGTCCCCGGCGCGAGGACCTCGATCTCCGTGTCGGTCTCGGCCGTCACGGTGGGCTGCGGCTGGAGGTTGCCAGGCGCCGCCGGCGCGACCGCCACCAGCGCCTCGATGAGGTGCCCGTGGGTCTCCACGACCCGGAACACGTATGCGCCTCCCATCGAGTGGCCGAGCAGGACGACCGGCCGTCCCAGGCGCTCCAGGAGGGCCCCCAGCGCGGCGCACACCAGCTCGCCGGACAGCGTGTGCTCGGCGACGGACCCGCTCCGGCCGATCCCGGGCCAGTCGGGGACGACCAGTTCGTAGCCGTGGTCGGCGAAGTCGTGGGCCCATCCCGGGCGGCCGTCCGGCGTGCCCAGGTAGCACGCGCCGGTCAGGAGACCGCCGTGGACGAGGACGATGACGGGGCGGTCACCGTCGCCCGCGGTGGTGAACTGCTCGTAGTAGAGCGGAGCGGGTGACGTCACGTACCCGATGCGATGGTCGGTGAACACCGTGCCCATCCTGAACCGCGCCGACCGGCCGCGCGAGGTGACAGAGGCTACCGGTCGCGCCGGGCCAGCAGGGTGGCGACGGCTCGCATCACGTGCCCCGTCACCACCTGGGGATCGGGCAGCGGTCCCGCCTGCAGCACGGAGCGGTTGAGGGCGATGCCGAGCAGCCAGGCCAGCAGCAGGTCGGCGCGCACCTGCGCGTCGGCCGGGTCGTCGGTGTCGACCAGCGACGCGAACGCGGTGGAGTACGCCTCGCACAGCCGGATCCGGATGTCGTCGGCCACCTGGGAGCTGCCCGCGGCCCGCAGCACCGCCATCAGGGTCTCGGCGGAGCGGCCCTGCTCGTCGTCCAGCACCGCGGCCAGCGTGCGCTCGAGCAGGACCTCGCGCGGGACCTCGGCCAGCAGCTGCGTCGCCTTGTCCAGCACGGCCTCGGCGAACAGGCCCTCCTTGCTCCCGAAGTACCGGAACAGCAGTGCCTGGTTGACCCCCGCACGGTCCGCGATCGCCCGGACGGTGGTGGCGTCGTAACCGACGGTGGCGAACAGGGCGCGGCCGGCGTCGACCAGCGCCCGCCGGGTCGCCGCGGAGTCGCGGGGCCGGACCGCCGGGACCGGTGCCGCCGCGGCGCTCGACCCGGAGTGCGAGGGTGGCTGCGGGCTCATCGTTCTCCTCCGGCGGGTGGGTGTGATCAGAACACACGGCGCGGAGCGACAGGAAATACCCGGTGTGGCCGGCTACCTGCCCGGGTAACCGCCGCCATGGCTCAGCGAGACTATGAGGAGCAGCCCGAGGCGCCCGACCTGGGCGCATCCGTGCAGCTGGAGAGCGACGAGCAGCTCACGGCGCCTCCCGGCGACCACGACGCCCTGGATGCAGGGTACGTGCCGGCGGACCGGCCCTACGCGCTCGACGAGGACGGCGTCACCGCTCGCGGGATGCGGGAGGGCGACACGCTCGACGAACGGCTCAGCCGCGAGCAGGGCGAGGAACCGGTGGACGTGGACCGGGCCGGCCGCCTGACGACGGCGGGTGCGGGCGCCGCGTTCGAGACGCCCGACGCGATGGATGCGGTGGACGTCGGGATCGACGGCGGCGCCGCGTCCGCCGAGGAGGCCGCGATGCACGAGTTCGACGGCCCGGGCGCCCCGATCGAGGTGGAGCCGTCGGTGGCCGACTCGCCCGCACTGGACGACCCGGCACTCGACGACGCGCTCGGCGACGACCCGCTCGCCGAGCGGGCGCGCGCCGAGGCCGCGCGGGACGTCCGCGCGGACGGTGACGTGTTCGACCCGGGTCGTGATCCTGCCGCCGGCATCGACGCCGTCGCGGACGCCGCGGGCGCAGCCGCGCCGGCATCGGGACGGGACGACGTGGGGCCGGGCTCGGGCCTGCCCTGAGCCGGGGCGCCACCGCCTGCCGGGGGCTGCATGCGGTGGTGGGCCGGGGGAGCGGAACGAGCCGGTCGCTGCGGTGGACCGGCGCGAGGAAGAGTGGGTCGCCGCCCGTGCGCGGCGGGGGGAGCACGACGGGACCGTGCGCGGGCAGACACACGCGAAGCAGCCACGAGGCGCAGGGCGGCGCGGTTCGAGCAGTCCTAGCGGGTGTTGCCGTGCCTACTCGGCGCGACTGCGCGTGATCTTCGCGATCTCCTCGTCGAGGTCGAGCCGGTTCAGCTCGTCACCGAGCGCCACGATGTCGATCGTCGCCTCGATGAAATGGCGCAGCAGGTCACGGTCGACCTCCAGCACGGCGCGACCGTCGGCGGAGCGGATCTCGATCTCCACGATGTCATAGCCCTGCACCTCCTGTGGCGTCATGCGGATGTCGCCCTCGCCGACCGGGCCGGAGATCGAGTCGATCACGAGATCGCGCGCCACCAACCACTCGATCCACCGATCGCTCCTGGTCGCCACGGCTAGGGAGATCGCAAAGGGGTCGGACGCGGTGTAGGTCCACCGCGTCACGACCGGAGCCGGCTGGCCGTGCAACACGGTGAACATGTCCTGCTGGACTGAGTCGGTGGTCATGCTCGTCGCCCCCTGGCGATCGGGCCGTCGCTCGTGCGGCGGCGTCTGTGAAGGAGATCGACGGCCGGACCCGGAACGCTGCACATGTGGCAGCGGTTCACCCGAACAAGTGAGTCAAGGTCTCCGGGTTACGGATGGTCACGGCCGTCGAGTTAAGATGATCGACGCTCTGGCGGCGTCGGTTCCCCGCCGGCTACCGCCGGTAGTCTCTGTGCACCTCACCTGTCGCTACCCGTCGTTCTCCCTGGTGACCACCCAGATCCCACCGGCCCCGGTGCGACCCGGCTGGGCGAGGGTGAGTGCGAGACGCTCGCCGTCGGGCCGGCGGACATCGATACTGGTGCCGTCCGTTCGCGGGACAGCCTCGGCGTCCGTCCATCCGTGCGCTGCCGCGACATAGGACATGGCCACCTCCGACGGATCGAGCAACCAGGGCTGGGCACCGCGGTCGGCCGCCGCCTGGAGCGCGGCGGCATCGGCCGCACCGGCCGCGGGCCAGGGCAGCTCGGCCGAGGGCTGAGGACTTTCCCGCGTCGTCTCCCGTGTGGACTGCTGTGCCGTCTGCTGGACCGTCGGGTCCGCAGGCGGGGTGGCCGGCCCGGCACCGACGGGCGGGCCGCCTGTGCCGCAGCCTGCCAGCAGCAGGCCGGTGAGGAGCGCGGCCGCCGCGATGCGGCCGCTCCACGGGAAATCGATCACGCCGCAAACGGTAGGCGGTGGGGCGTGATGCGCAGGCCCGATGTGTTCGGCGCGTCCGGGGGATCAGCCCTTGCCACCCCGCCGAGCGGAGTTGGAACACAGCGTGACGCGCTCACTAGGGTGCGACGAGCAGAGTTGCGAACTCCCGAGGTGAGGTCATGAATCGGTCGGCTGAGGCTTTCTACGCGGCGCGCGAGTTCCTCGTGGCACATCGGGACGACTACGAGACCGCCTACCGTGAGTTCCGCTGGCCCGAGATCGACGAGTTCAACTGGGCGACCGACCACTTCGACACCGTCGCCGCCGACCCCGAACGTGGCGCGGCCCGTGCACTGTGGATCGTCGAGCAGGACGGCAGCGAGGCGTACTGGAGCTACCGGGAGCTCTCCGCACGCTCGAACAAGGTCGCCAACTGGCTGCGCGACCACGGGGTGGCGCGCGGGGATCGGATCATCCTCATGCTCGGCAACCAGGTCGAGCTGTGGGAGACGCTGCTCGCCGCGATGAAGCTCGGCGCCGTGGTCATCCCGGCCACCACGCTGCTCACCCCGGCCGACCTGCGCGACCGGCTCGACCGCGGCGGCGCGCGGCACGTCGTCGTCGGTGCCGCCGACACCGGCAAGTTCGACGCCGTCGACGGCGACTACACGCGCATCGCGGTGCGCGGCGCTCCCGAGGGCTGGCTCGACTACGGCGACGCCGACACCGCATCCTCCGTCTTCGCGCCCGACGGCGTGACCAGGGGTTCCGACACGCTCCTGCTGTACTTCACCTCCGGCACGACGGCGAAGCCGAAGCTCGTGGAGCACACGCACGCGTCCTACCCCGTCGGTCACCTGTCCACGATGTACTGGATCGGCCTGCAGCCCGGCGACATCCACCTCAACATCTCCTCGCCCGGCTGGGCCAAGCACGCGTGGAGCAACGTCTTCGCGCCGTGGATCGCCGAGTCCTGCGTGCTGGTCATGAACTACTCGAAGTTCGACGCGGAGAGCGTGCTCGCGGTGCTCGACCGCTGCGCCGTCACGAGCTTCTGTGCCCCGCCGACGGTGTGGCGGATGCTCATCCAGGCCGACCTGTCCGGCCTGGCGAACCCGCCCGCGAAGGTCGTGGGGGCGGGGGAGCCGCTCAACCCCGAGGTGATCGACCAGGTCGAGAAGGCGTGGGGCGTCCGGATCCGTGACGGGTTCGGGCAGACCGAGAGCACTGTGCAGATCGGCAACCCGCCGGGGCAGCTCGTCAAGCCCGGGTCGATGGGCCGTCCGATCCCGGGCTACCCGATCGTGCTGGTGGACCCGGTGAGCGGGCAGCCGGCCGACGAGGGGGAGATCTGCATCGACCTGTCGCAGCGGCCGCTCGGGTTGATGGTCGGCTACCACGGAGACGAGGAGCGCAATGACGAGGCGATGGCCGGGGGCTACTACCACACCGGCGACGTCGGCTCCCGCGACGCGGACGGCTACATCACCTACGTCGGGCGCTCCGACGACGTGTTCAAGGCCTCGGACTACCGGATCAGCCCGTTCGAGCTGGAGAGCGTGCTCATCGAGCACCCGGCGGTCGCGGAGGCCGCGGTCGTCCCGTCGCCGGACCCGGTGCGCCTCGCCGTCCCCAAGGCGTACGTGGTGCTCGCCGCGGGCCACGAGCCGACGGAGGAGACGGCGCGGGCGATCCTGGAGTTCGCCCGCGACAACCTCGCCCCCTACAAGCGGATCCGGCGGCTGGAGTTCGCCGAGCTACCCAAGACGATCTCGGGGAAGATCAGGAGAGTGGAGCTGCGCGGGCGGGAGACGGAGCTCCGCGGCACCGGCGCCGGTGCCGGGCCGTCCGGCGGCGAGTTCGTCCTCTGACCGATGGAAACAGCTGTTCCGCTGCGTGAGCAGGCCCGGCGGTGGCGCGCCGCGTCAGTCGCCCATACCCATCACCTGTTCGGGGCGACGAGCGGCGGACGGTAACCGGCGATCCCCGACACTCGGGACGGATTCGGCCGGACGGGTGGCGCTGACCGCAGCCTGTATACCGCTCGTCGACAGGACGGCGGAGCCGGGCATGCGCTCCTGTCGTGGGGGAGTTCAACGGGTTGTGACGCAACCACGCACGCCCGGTGCTGGTCCCTTGGCGGAGGTGATGGCGGGCATGCCGGAGGTGTGGCGACGGTTGCTGGCAGCGCACGTCGCCGACCGGATGGGCCGGTGTGTCGCCTGCCGCACCTCCAGCGGGTCGGGCTCCCGATGGCCGTGCTCACTGCACCGGATCGCCCGCGAGGCCGAGCGCCTCTACGGACTGCGGCTCGGTCAGGCAGTGGGCGGCGAGTAGCTGCGCCGCCGTACCGTCGCGGCGTGAGAGCGAACGGGTGGGTCCGACCGGCCGGCCTCCTGCTCGGAACGGCCGCGGACGCCGTGGCGGGTGACCCCCGCCGGGGGCATCCGGTGGCCGGCTTCGGTGCGGTGGCCGCCGCTCTCGAACGCCGCTGCTACGCCGACAGCCGGGTCGCCGGGGCCGGCCACACCGCCGTGCTCGTGACGGCGGCCGCGGGGGTGGGCGTGCTCGCCCGGCGTGCGGTGGCGGACCACCCGCTGGCGGACGTGGCACTCACCGCCGTGGCCACGTGGGCCGTGCTCGGCGGCACGTCGCTGTCCCGCCACGGCAGCGCACTCGCGACCGAGCTCGCGGAGGGCGACCTGGCGGCGGCCCGGCTGCGGCTGCCGTCGCTGTGCGGCCGAGACCCCGCGGCACTCGACGCCGCGGGGATGGCCAGGGCGGGCACCGAGTCGATGGCCGAGAACACCTCCGACGCGGTGGTGGCCCCGCTGCTGTGGGGCGCCGTGGCGGGGGTTCCCGGGCTTCTCGGCTACCGCGCCGTGAACACCCTCGACGCGATGGTCGGCTACCGCTCGGCCCGCTACCTGCGGTTCGGGTGGGCCGCCGCGAGGCTCGACGACCTGGCCAACCTGCTGCCCGCCCGGGTGGCGGCGCTGCTGTTCGCGGCGCTCGCCCCCGCGGTCGGCGGCTCGCCGGTGGCGGCACTGAGGGCGTGGCGCCGGGACGCCGGTGCGCACCCCAGCCCGAACGCCGGCCCTGTGGAGGCGGCCGCGGCAGGGGCGCTGGGCGTGGGCCTCGGCGGGCGCACGGTCTACCCGCACGGGGTGGAGGAGCGCCCCCGCCTCGGCGCAGGCCCCGCGCCTTCGCCCGCGGATCTGCGACGGGCCGCCCGGCTGTCCCGGCTGGTCGGATGGGCTGCTGCCGGGCTGGCGGCCGCGGTGGCGACGGTGCGGGCGTCGGCGCGCAGGCGCCCCTCGTCGTAGCGGCCCGTCGCTCCGTCAGGTCACCGGAACACCGTCGGCGGCGCTGCGCAGGGCGGCGATGTCGAGCTTGGTCATCGAGAACATCGCCTGCATCGCACGCTGTGCACGTGCCGGGTCGGGATCGGCCAGCAGTTCCTCGAAGGCCGTGGGGACGACCTGCCACGACAACCCGAACCGATCCTTGAGCCACCCGCAGGGCCCTTCCTCCCCGCCGTCGGACAGCCGGTCCCAGTAGTGGTCGACCTCCTCCTGGTTCTCGCAGCTGATCTGGAAGGAGACGGCCTCGTCGAACGTGAACTCGGGGCCCCCGTTGATGCCGACGAACCGCTGTCCGTCCAGCTCGAACTCCACGGTCATGACCATGCCGGCAGGCCGGGGGCCGCCCTCGCCGTAGTGGCTGACCTTCCTGATGCGTGAGTTCGGGAAGACCGAGAGGTAGAAGGCCGCGGCCTCCTCGGCCTCGGTGTCGAACCACAGGTTGGGGATGATCTTCTGCTGCACGGCTGGTCCCTTCTCGGCGGTCGGTACGACAGGTGAGACCACCCCGGGAGCGGTTACTCATCGCCGTCCCCTCGCGGCTGCCGCGAGCGGATCGGAAAGGGACGATCCACAAGACCGAATTCCCGATTCCGGTGAGAGGATTCACGGAGGTGTGACGGGTGGTCGAACCTAAAATTAGTAACACTAATAACTACAGAAGGGTCGGATTGTGGGACCTTCAGCGGATGAGTACGACTTCATCGTCGTCGGTGCGGGATCGGCGGGTTGCGTGGTCGCGGCGCGGCTGACCGAGGACCCGGACACGCGGGTCCTGCTACTGGAGGCGGGTGGGCGTGAGCCGCTGGAGGCGGTGGCGTTGCCGCGGTCGTGGCCGAGCCTGACCGGGTCCTCGATGGACTGGGGGGACCACACCGTCGTTCTGGAGGGTGTGGGTCGCACGGAGGCGTGGCCGCGGGGCCGTGGCCTGGGTGGGTCGTCGGCGATCAACGCGATGGCGTTCATCCGGGGGCACCGGGCGAGCCATGATGCGTGGGCGGAGGCCGGTCTGAAGGGCTGGGGCTTCGACGATCTGTTGCCCTACTTCAAGCGCACCGAGCACGTGGCAGGCGGCGACCCGGCCGTGCGTGGCCAGAACGGCCCGCTGTCGCCCTGGACGCCCACGGAGCCGCACCCGTTGTCGCTGGCCGCGATGGAGGCGGTCGGGCAGGTCGGACATCCGGTGGCCGGGGACATCAACAGCGGCCTGGAGGAAGGGTTCGGCCGGACCCAGTTCACGATCGTCGACGGGAAGCGGCAGAGCGCGGCGGATGCGTACCTGCTGCCCGTGCTCGACCGGCCCAACCTCGACCTGGTCACCGACGCGCTCGTGCACCGGCTCGTCCTGCGCGGCGAGTGCTGCACCGGTGTGGAGTACTCCACCGGCAGTTCGGTCGTCACGGCGCAGTGCAGCGGCGAGGTGCTGCTTGCTGCCGGTGCGGTCGGCACCCCGCAGTTGCTGATGCTGTCGGGTATCGGCCCGCAGGAGCACCTGCGGGAGTTCGGGATCCCGGTCCTCGCCGACGTCCCCGACGTGGGTGCCAACGTCCACGACCACCCGATGACGACGCTGGTCTACCACTCGATCCGCCCCGTGCCGCCCTCGACGAGCAACGGTGGTGGTGAGGTCAAGGGCACGCTGCGCAGCAGCCCGGAGGTCCCGTGGCCCGACCTGCAGGTGTTCTGCTCGGTCGTTCCGTTGCGTACTGCCACCCTGCCAGGCCCCGAGCCCGGCGCCGGCTACACCCTCGCGGTCAGCCTGACGGCGCCGTTCAGCCGGGGCACCGTCCGCCTCGCGGGCCCGACACCGGGCGCGTTGCCGGTGATCGACCCTCGCTACTACACCGACAGTCGTGATGTCGATGCGATGGTCACCGGGCTGCGCATCGCCCGTGAGCTGGGCACCGCGCCCGCCTTCGATGCCTGGCGCGGTGAGGAGGCCCAGCCGGGTGTCGGCACGCAGAGCGAGGAGGAGCTGCGGGTCTACGTCCACCGCAGCCTGCGTAGCTACCACCACTACGCCGGGACCTGCCGCATGGGCGTCGACGACCGTGCCGTGGTCGATGCGGACCTGCGGCTGCGGGGCTTCCAGGGGGTCCGGGTCGTCGACGCCTCGGTCATGCCGACCCCGGTGTCGGCCAACACCAACGCCACCGTCTACGCCATCGCGGAACGAGCCGTCGAACTCGTCCGCTCCTGACCTACGGCGCGGGACCGGCCTCGGCGAGCGCCCGGCCGGCCCCGCGCGAAGAACCGGTCATCTCCGCGTCGTGACGAGGTGTGCCGCTCGCTCCGCGATGCCCAGTACGGCGGCGTTGGGATTCGCCGACACCACCGACGGCATCACGGACGCGTCGGCGACGCGCAGCCCGTCGATGCCGCGCACGCGCAGGTCCGGGTCGACCACGGCGTGGTCGTCCGTGCCGATGCGGCAGGTGCCGACGGGATGGAAGTAGGTGCCCACCGTGTGCCGGAGGTAGACGCGGCAGGCGTCGGGGTCGACCACGTCCCGGCCCGGAAGGATCTCCTCCCCGCGCCATGCGGACAGGGCGTCGGCGCCCGCGATGCCCCGCGCCATCCCCAGGGCGGTCACCATGCGGTCGACGTCCTCGTCGACGGCGAGGTAGGCCGGGTCGATGAGGGGATGGGTGGCCGGGTCGTCGCCGCGCAGGCGTACCTGGCCCCGGCCGGCCGGGTCGGCCAGGGCGAACAGGATCGAGAAGCCCGCCTCGGAGCCGGTCCACCGCGGCTTCATGGCCGACGGGACGAGGCTCATCAGCACGTCCGGGTCCCGGTCCGGTGTGGTGCGCGCCAGCACCATGGCCTGCCGTGAGCGGGTCGGCTCGACCGCCTGCGTCGTGCGGTAGGAGACCCAGGTCAGCGGGTGGTCGTGCAGGTTCTCGCCGACTCCGGGCAGGTCGAGACGGACGGGGACACCGACCTCGCGCAGGTGTGCGGCGGGCCCGATGCCGGACAGCAGGAGGATCTGGGGGGAGCCGATGGCGCCCGCGCTCAGGATCACCTCGCGCTCGGCGTGGACGGTGTGGACGCCGGTGGCCGTGGCGTACTCGGCGCCCCGGCAGCGCGTCCCGTCGAGCAGGAGCCGGCGGACGTGCGCGCCGGTGACGACCGTGAGGCTGGGCCGGTCGAGCACGGGCCGCAGGTACGCGTCCGCCGCGCTCTGCCGCCTGCCTGCGGCGATGTTGTGCTGGGTCCAGAACACGCCTTCGGCCTGCCGGCCGTTGCCGTCCTCGGACGCGGGATGGCCCGCCTGGACGGCCGCGTCGAACAGGGCCTGCGCGAGAGGGGAGGCCGCGGGGGGCTGCTCGATGACCATGGGGCCCGACGTTCCGCGTACACCGGGGTCACCGCCCTCGACCCGCTCGCTGCGCATCAGGAACGGGAGCATCTCCTGGTGGTTCCAGCCGGGGGCCCCCTGCTTCTCCCAGGCGTCGTAGCTCGACGGGTGCCCACGCAGGTGGACGAGACCGTTGATGCTGCTGGACCCGCCCAGCACCTTGCCGCGCGGCCACGCGTGCGAGACGCCCTCGGTTCCCCGCTGGGGCGTGGTGGAGTAGGCCCAGTCGACCGACGAGCCCCACAGGGCGAAGGCCGACAGCGCGTCGGCGTTCGACATGGCCGCGGGCCCCTCCGCGGCGCCCGCCTCGAGGAGGACGACGCTTACGTCCGGGTCCTCCGTCAGCCGGGCCGCGAGCACGCTGCCGGCCGTTCCCCCACCGATCACGACGTAGTCGACGGTGTCCGTCATCGCCTCGTGCTCACTGCGTGCCGCCCGTCATCAAGGTGCGGGCGCCGGACCCCCCGACACTCCCGGTCGACGAACGGACGGCGGACCGGGGACGGCTCCCCCTGCCGATGACACGGACCAGGCCCGTGCCGGGTTCAGCTAGTTCCGGCCGTAGCGGTCGGCGAGCGGGGTCTCGTCGGGCGCGGCTCGCTCCGGCGCGGGGGGAGGATCGTCGTCGTCACCCGCGAGTGCCTGGCGCAGCGCGGTGCGCTCGCCGCGCCGGTCGCGTCCCCGGCGCTGCAGGATCTCCAGCCGGATGAAGTAGCCCAGCGCGAAGATCGCGATCGCGCCGAAGGTGAGCCACTGCAGGGCGTAGGAGAAGTTCGTGAACGGGGCGCCGCCCGTGCTCTCCGCGACGGCGAGGGGCCCGAGGACTCCCGGCTGGCCGGCCGACAGCTGCAGGTAGCCCGGTTCCAGCGTGAGGCCGGTGGCGGCGCCGAGTGCGCGGGAGTCGGCGGCGTAGAGCTGCCGGTGGCCGGAGTCGATCTGCACCGGGCGGTTCTGCGGATCTGTCTCGTCCAGCCGCAACCGGCCCGTCAGGGTGACGGTTCCCGGCGGCGCCGGTGCGAAGCTGGGCACCGTCACGCCGCCGGTGGTGGTGACGTACCCGCGGTCGACGGCGACGAGCCGGCCGTCCTCCGCCCGCAACGGGGTGAGGACCTCGAACGCCGGCTTGCCGTCCACCACGCGCAGCCGCACGAGCCCCTCGGCCTCGGGCACGTACGTTCCGGTCACCGTGACCTGCCGCCACTCGACGTCCGGACGGACCCCGGTGCCGCTGGTCACGAGGTCGGCGAGCGGGACCGGCGGCGTGCGGTAGGAGGCGTCGATGGCCTGCTGCTCGGCGTCGCGCTGGGCTTCGCGGCCGAACTGCCACGGCGCCAGCAGCGTGTAGCAGGCCACGGCGAACCCGATCACGACCGCGACGAACGCCAGCCACCCAGGGCGAAGAAGGAACCGCACAGCTCCACGGTAGGCGCTCGCGCCATTCGTGAGCAGGAGGGCTCCGCCGACGTAGTGTTCTGGCGTGGTCAGTGGGGCGTTGCTCGTGGCCGGCACGACGTCGGACGCCGGCAAGAGTGCCCTCGTCGCCGGGATCTGTCGCTGGCTCGCGCGCCGGGGCGTGGCCGTGGCGCCGTTCAAGGCGCAGAACATGTCGAACAACTCGGTGGTCACGGCCGACGGCGGCGAGATCGGGCGGGCCCAGGCGATGCAGGCGCACGCCTGCGGGCTGGAGCCCAGCGTCGCCTTCAACCCGGTGCTCCTCAAACCGGGGAGCGACCGCAGCTCGCAGGTGGTGGTGCGCGGGCGGGTCGAGGGCACGGTGAGCGCGCGGTCCTACTACGCGCGCAAGGCGGCACTGCTCGACGTGGTCGCTGCGGAGCTGGCCGGACTGCGCGAGCGCTACGACGTGGTGGTCTGCGAGGGGGCCGGATCGCCTGCGGAGATCAACCTGCGGGCCACCGACATCGCGAACATGGGTCTCGCGCAGGCCGCCGACCTGCCGGTGGTCGTGGTCGGAGACATCGACCGCGGCGGTGTGCTCGCGCACCTGTTCGGCACCCTCGCCGTCCTGGACGCGGCCGACCAGGCCCGCATCGCCGGGTTCGTCATCAACAAGTTCCGCGGCGACGTCTCCCTGCTCACCCCCGGGCTCGACCGGCTCGGCGTGCTCACCGGACGTCCGACGCTGGGGGTCGTGCCGTGGGCCGACGACCTCTGGATCGACGCCGAGGACTCGCTGTCCGCGGTGGCCGACGGGGTGCTCGGCCGGCCGGCGGCGCCGCACGGGTCGCAGTGGCTGCGCGTGGCCGTGGTCCGGCTGCCCCGGATCTCCAACGCGACCGACGCGGAGGCGCTGGCGTGCGAGCCCGGCGTCGCCGTCCGCTACGTGACCGAGCCGTCCCGGCTGCTCGACGCGGACCTGGTGGTGCTGCCCGGCTCGAAGGCCACCGTCGCCGACCTGGCGTGGCTGCGCCGCACCGGGCTCGCCGACGGAGTGGTCGCCCACGCCCGTGCCGGGCGTCCGGTGCTCGGGATCTGCGGGGGCTACCAGATGCTCGGGCGCCGGATCGCCGACCCGCACGGCGTGGAGGGGGGAGAGGCCGACGGGCTCGGGCTGCTGGACCTGGAGGTCGAGTTCGCCGCCGACAAGCACCTGGGCAACCCGGCGGGAACGGCGTGGGGCGAGGTGGTGCGGGGCTACGAGATCCACCACGGCCGCGTGGTGCACACCGGTGATCCCGCCCTGCTGACGGACGTGGCCTCGGGCGAACCGGAGGGGTCCGACGCCGGTGTCGTCCTCGGCACCCACTGGCACGGCCTGCTCGAGAACGACGGCTTCCGGCGGAGGTTGCTGCGCCGCGTCGCCGACCAGACCGGACGGACGGGGTTCCGGCCCGCCCCCGACACCAGCTTCGCGGCGCGCCGCGACGCCCAGCTCGACCTGCTCGGCGACCTGGTCGAGGAGCACCTCGATACCCGCACACTTGAACATGTCATCAATCACGGAACACCGGCGGACCTCCCGGTGGTGACCTCCGGTCTGGCAGGCTCCCCGGCGTGAGCACGTTCCCCTTCTCCGCCGTCGTCGGCCACGACGACCTGCGGCTCGCCCTGCTGCTCAACGCCGTGCACCCCGGTGTCGGCGGGGTGCTGGTGCGCGGGGAGAAGGGCACCGCGAAGTCCACGGCCGTGCGTGCCCTGGCGGCGCTGCTGCCCCGGCTGCACGTACTGGCGGGCTGCCGGTTCAGCTGCGACCCCGCGGCCCCCGACCCGGAGTGCCCCGACGGGCCGCACGCCACGACCGCCGGCCACGAGACCCGCGCCGCCCGGCTCGTCGAGCTGCCCGTGGGAGCCACGGAGGACCGGCTCGTCGGCTCGCTCGACCTCGAGCGCGCGCTGAGCGAGGGCGTACGTGCCTACCAGCCGGGACTGCTCGCCGACGCCCACCGCGGCGTGCTCTACGTCGACGAGGTCAACCTCCTGCACGACCACCTCGTCGACCTGCTCCTCGACGCCGCCGCCATGGGCCGCGCCCACGTGGAGCGCGACGGCGTCTCGGTGTCACACGCTGCCCGGTTCCTGCTGGTCGGCACGATGAACCCGGAGGAGGGCGAGCTGCGCCCGCAGCTGCTCGACCGGTTCGGGCTCGCCGTCGAGGTGCGGGCGGCCCGGGACGTGGCCACGCGGGTCGAGGTGGTCCGCCGCCGGCTGGCGTTCGAGGCCGATCCGGTCGCGTTCACCGCCGCATGGCGCGACGCCGAGTCCGCCACCGCCGAGCGGATCGCCGCCGCGCGGGCCCGGGTCGGGTCCGTCGTGCTGCCCGACGCCGAGCTGCGCCGGATCGCCGCCGTGTGCGCGGCGTTCGACGTCGACGGCATGCGCGCCGACCTCGTCATCGCCCGCGCCGCCGTGGCCCACGCCGCCTGGCGGGGCGCCGACGCGGTGGCCGAGGAGGACGTGCGCGTGGCCGCCCGGCTCGCGCTGCCGCACCGCCGCCGCCGCGACCCGTTCGACGAGCCGGGGATCGACGACGACGCCCTCGACGAGGCGCTGCGGGAGGCGGGGCAGCAACCCCCCGACGGCCCGGACGGCCCCGACGACGGCGAGGGCCCGGACGACGACGGCCCCGGTGGCGGTGGCTCCGACGGCGCCCCGGACGACGGGCCGCGCACCGGTGGCGATGCGACCGCCGACCCTCCGCAGGCCGAGGACGCGACCGCCCCGGAGCCGTCGCAGCCCGACGGTGAGCGGCAGCCCGCCCCGAGCGGTGCCGCCCCCGGTGGCGACGGCTCCGGGGCGGTCG